>NZ_DIQL01000015.1:0-54976 GCF_002427225.1 Proteiniphilum sp. UBA5463
TTTACCCGATACTGATACTGTTCGTTGTTGTGCTTACGGTGATCCCGGCCTGGATAATGAGCCGGAAACTCAGCCGCCTGTCGGGAAGCGATTACAGGCTGTTTTTCGTAACCAAGAAAAACCGGTGGATCGGCACGTTGGTAACCGCGCAGTTCTTGATTGCCATTGCGCTCATTACCGCTGCCATCACGGCAAACCGGCAAGTAAGCCTGGTAAAACAAAACGGCGACCGTTACCGCAACCTGATTGAAATATCCGAAGTGATGGAAATCGGGAAACTTCGCGAACTTGAAACCCGCATACAAAATATCCCCGGCGTATCGGGTGTTTCAACCGGAAACCTCCCCATGATGAACGCGTGGATTATGCACAACACCCTGCGGAAAGAATCGGGCGAAGAAATTGAAACGGCGGTGTTGCAACTATCGGGCGATAAGGAATTTCTACACATTCTCAAACTCAGGCAGCTATCGGGAACCGATTGGGAAACGCTGTTTGAAACCAACCCGCACGCGGTGCTTGTAAATAAGACGTTTGCCGACGCGCTGGACAAACCGGAAACGGAATTAACCAACGAGCCTTTATCCAAATATTTCGATTCGGGCGATTCACTGGCCGTTATCGGTGGTGTGATTGAAGACTTCTATTTTAATTCTCTGGAAGAAAAAAACACATCCATCCTCATTGGCCAATATGTCCACGACCCACGATACACCAGCACACTACGCGTAAAACTTACGGATAAAGGAAATTCCGAAACCTTTTCCACCATCAAATCGGTTTGGCGGCAAACCTTTCCCGATGCCGGATTCAATTGCATCGACACTTATCACGAATTTATAAAGCTCAACAGCAAAATCTTCGAGATGTCACGCCTGCTAAACATGTATTCGCTTATCAGCATTCTGCTTACCTGTTTCGGGTTGTTCGGCATTACGTTTTACGCCGTGCAGCAACGCACTAAAGAAATCGGTATCCGAAAAATCAACGGCGCCAAAACGCCGCAACTCCTGTGGCTGCTGATGATACCGATGTTCGTATGGATGGCGGTGGGATTTGCCGTAGCCCTTCCGCCGGCATGGTGGCTGATGGAACGGTGGTTGCAACAGTTTGTGTATCGGGTGGATGTGTCGGTAGGTTCGTTTCTGCTCGCGCTGCTGTTGGTTGCCGTCGTCGCGTTCGCAACCGTCGGCTGGCACGTGTGGCGCACGGCACGAAGCAATCCGGTGGAAAGTTTGAAAGCGGAATAAACGGGAGACGATGACTCCGCCTTCGTCAAAAAAATCACGAAGCCAAAGGCGTTCGTGTCCCGAACAACAAGTCTAATAAAACAAATCGTAAATCGTAATTCTAAAATTGTAAATAAAATATATGCTTTTACATTATCTAAAAATCGCTTTTCGAAACTTATTTAAGTACAAAACCCAAACAATTGTCAGTATTTTGGGTTTGGCAATCGGCTTTACGGCATTTTCGTTCACTATGTCGTGGATAAGGTACGAAATGGGATATGATAGCCATAATCCCGACAGGGACAGAATTTATATGGTTGCCAAAGTAGATGAAAAAAGAGCGGGTGGGTTATCAAATCTGGTGCCGGATGCTTTAGCGGGATACCTGAAAAAAACTTTTCCGGAAGTGGAAGCGGCCACAATGCTTTCTTATAATGACAAAATGAGGATAAAAGATTCATTGGTGTCTATACATTTGATTGAAACGGACATCTCTTTTTTCGAGGTTTTTTATCCCGAAATCACCGTCCGGTTTCCGGAACCATTGCCCGAAACCGGAATTTCTTTAGTTACATCAACTGATTATCAAATGTTGAAACAAAGTGGAATCCCCGATAGCTTACTGATTAATTACAAGATAATTCCCGAAAAAACGCTCCACAGCAATGTGGCATACGACCAAATCAATATCCGTCCATACAAACTTCCAGATGAAAGATATTCGCCGTGGGTATATCATTCAAAATCGGCATTTGTGCGCTTTTACGCCGGAATAGATATCAATGCCTTTCAACAGAAACTCGATAGCGTTAACGTAGAAAATTCAATGCAAGGAGTGATGTCTTACAAACTCATTCCGCTGAAAAAGGTGCATTACACCATACCCGATGCTAAAACAAACATCAAGTTTAACCATTTGCGTATATTTGCAGGAGTGGCGTTGCTGGTTATTCTTTGCGCGTTGTTCAATTACTTGATGTTGTTTATCAACCGGATAAAGATCAGAAGCCGAGAAATGGCGTTGCGGAAAGTAACAGGAAGCGGAACCGTACAGTTGTTGACTTTGCTGTTTTTCGAGTTTATACTTATTCTGTTTTTATCGGTGTTTATCGGTGGCGTGCTTACTGAATTGTTTTTTTCTGCTTTCACAAAACTGTCGCAAATTGAAGCTGCAAAAACCTATTTTGCACGTGAAATGATGCTGTATGCCATTGGACTTATCATCGTTTCGGGACTCTTCGCTTTCTTTCCTATCCACTATTTTATGAAACGTAGCGTTCGCGAAAATATTCAACCCGAAACGAGACAACACCTCGGTTTCAAAAACAGTTTTACGCTCATTAGCATTGGATTACAGCTTTTTATCGGCGTATTGCTTATTTTCTGCACATCGGTTTTTTTCCATCAGATGTGCCTTTTAAACCGTGCAGAGATTGGTTTTAACAGGCACAACATCAGTCAAGTGAATATGTGGGCATTGCACGATCCCATCCTTTTGGAAGAAGTAAAAAGCGTTTCGGGAGTGGAAGATGCCATCTATTTTCCGCAGGCTTTTTTGCCAAGCAGGAGTAGTGCTTCTACCCAGGTTTCGTTAGAAAAAGGAACGCCTTCTGAACGCATGCAGAATTTTGAATTGTTTAATGTGCAGTCGCCCGAATTTTTCGATTTCTTTGATATTAAATTGCTCCAAGGTCGTGCTATGAATGAAAACGAAACGCGTGTTTGCGTGATTAATGAAACCGCGAAAAGAATGATTGGAAAAGAAAATCCTATTGGCGAAAAACTAAATAGCCACTGGACAATTGTCGGCGTAATCCCCGATTTGCACGCTCAATCTCCTTTGTTACCCATTCAACCCACCCTATACCGAACACCACAAGATGCAGGCAATACAAATATGGCCGGAAACACAATTGCATATAAATATGCGAAAGATTTCCGCAAACAAACGGAACAAGCCATAGAAGAAATAGCAGGTAAGAAAGACAATATGCCCTACAATAGGGTACATTTCGAAAATATGGAAGAAGTCTATTCCGAATACACCAAATCTGAGCGTTGGCTACTCATTTTGTTGGGTATCATGACCGTCGTTGCCATCCTCATCGCCGTTTTCGGCATTTTTTCGATGATTACCTTGGCGTGCAGTCAACGGCGCAAGGAAATCGCCATTCGCAAGGTAAACGGTGCGAAGGCAAAAGAAATTCTGGCGTTGTTTTTTCGTCAATATTTCGTGGTAACGGTGACGGCGTGCTTGGTGGCGTTTCCCGTTGGTGTGTACGTGATGTTGCGATGGTTGGAACAGTACACTCGTAGGGTATCTATGGAATGGTGGCTTTTTGCCGGTGTGTTTGTGTTGGTGGCTGCCATTGTTTTTACCAGCATTATTTTCAGGGTATGGAAGGCGGCGAGCGAAAACCCGGCAGAGGAGGTGAAGTCGGAATAAATTTGATAATTTAAAGAAACATCTAGTAATCAAAAAGGAATGAAAATACTGACAACATCCGTTCGAATTTTAAATCGATTCCGGCTCTATTCCGTCATCAACGTGTTAGGGTTGACGCTCAGCTTGGCGTGTGTTATCACGGTATCGCGGTATGTGCATCAGGAAACCACGGTGAATCGGTTTATCGATGAGTTGGACAGGACGTACCTAACAACTATTGAACAGGAAAACCGTCCTAGACGATTGGGCGCCGCCGTAAACATCAATCGCCGTGAAGATTTTACCAGTCCGTTAGATGCCCCCTCGGTTGAGAAATCAACAGATTTTATCGCTTTTGATAATGAGCAAATTGGGGTAAAAAATCATCGTTACAGTGTGAATATTTTTGTCGTGGACAGTGCTTTTTTGCAAATTGTTCCTTATCCCATTGCGCTGGGGAGCAACAAGCTGCAGGCTCCGGAAGACGCGATTATTACATCGAAATTGGCAAAGCGACTTTTCGGAAACGAAAACCCCATCGGGCAGAAAATCAGTTACGTGTCGGGCGATTTGCTTAATGCGGTGGGCGTATGGCAATCCGGTTTATTCCCTCCGACCCACTGTGCCGGTAAAAATCGAAGGAGGAGAATACAAAAGTGTGGGCTACTTGAATATGTCGCAAAAACAGATGAAAATCTTTAACTACCAACTGCTCGAAGGGCGCTTGTGGGATTCAACCGATGTGTCCATTCAATATCGGTTCATCATCAACGAAACGGCAAAAAAACAGTTCAACATAACCGATATTCACACCGCATATCTGCAACCAGAACATCGGCTTTGGTATGCACAAGGCGATATGAGCGTTAATCCCGCCTACGAAATTGTGGGCGTAATAAAGGATTTTAATACCGGCCATTTGTCCAACCCAACCCTTCCGGTGGTTATTGTATATCAGGAAGAATATATGAAAGAAGAAAATTTGATTGCTAAAATTGCTCCTGGGAAACAGCAAGAAGCTATAGAGTTTCTCCAAAAACTCAACACGGAACTTTATGGCGATGCCGAATTTACATATACGTTTATGGAAGATGAAATAGCGGCATTGTATGCAGACGACAAATGTATAATCCGTATATATACAGCGTTTTCGTTAATCGCCATTTTCATCTCCTGCTTAGGCTTATTTGCCCTTTCGCTGTTCGATATCCGTCAGCGATACCGTGAAATAGCGCTGCGAAAAATCAACGGTGCCAAACCCAACGACATTATGCGCCTGTTGCTGAAAAAATACGCGTATCTGCTTGGCGCGGCGTTTGCGGTTGCCGTTCCCGTTTCGTATGGGGTAATTAGCCGATATATGGAAAGTTTCGCGCATCGGACGGCGATTTCGTGGTGGCTGTTCGTGGTTTCGGCAATTGTGGTAACCGCCGTGTCGCTACTCACGCTTATGTGGCAGGTGCGGCGGGCAATGAAGATTAATCCGGCAAGCGCGATAAAAGTGGAATAAAATAATATGCCAATAACTAGACATCAGAAAACAGATTTTTTGTGCAACGTGGCGCCTTTGTGTCTTAGTGGCAAAAAACAAAACAATAAAATAAAAACAACAGCCAATAATTCCACCAAAAAGTCTTTACTTTACTCTTGGTTCTTGGCTCTAAAATCTCAAAAAAAATGATTAAAACAGAAAACTTACTAAAAATCTTCCGCACGGAAGAAGTGGAAACCTGGGCATTGTCCGATGTGGATATAGAAATCAACGAAGGCGAATTTGTCGCCATTATGGGGCCGTCGGGCTGCGGAAAAACCACGTTGCTCAATATTTTGGGCTTACTGGACAATCCCACGTCGGGACATTATTTCCTCAACGGAACCGACGTGTCGAAATTTACCGAAAACGAGCGGACAAGCCTTCGCAAAGGCGTTATCGGCTTCGTGTTCCAGAGCTTCAACCTCATCGAAGAACTCAACGTGTATGAAAACATCGAGCTTCCGCTCCTCTACATGAAAATCCCTGCTGCCCAACGCAAGCAAAGGGTAAAAAAGGCTATGAACCGGATGGCTATTTCTCATCGTGAGAAACATTTTCCACAGCAACTTTCGGGCGGACAACAACAACGCGTTGCCATTGCCCGCGCCGTGGTAGCCAATCCCAAACTCATCCTTGCCGACGAACCCACGGGTAACTTAGACAGTAAAAACGGCGCCGAGGTAATGAGCCTGCTTACCGAACTCAATAAGGAGGGAACCACAATTGTGATGGTTACACACAGTCAGCACGATGCCGGTTATGCCGACCGCATAATTAAATTGTTTGATGGAAAAGTGGTACCGGAGGTGGTGCTGTAGTTGTTATCAAGTAGCTATAGCACTAAATGCTAGAGCTACTTAGAATTCTAAATATCAATATTATCATGAAGTCAAAAACAATTCTTATCCTTTTGCTTATCGCCGTGGCAATATCGGTGCAAGCGCAAGACAATACTAAAAAGTTAAAAGAAATTCGCGTTGACCTTGTTCAGCTCGATACAATAACGGCGCAAGCGAAAAAAACGGAGCCACTTATTCTGCAAGGGCAAATAACCAACAGTCCGGAAAAAGAACTCTATCTTTTCACCGACAGCGTGGGTAAGTATAAACCCGACACCCTGCGGCTCGATAATGAGGGACGCTTTTACTTGAAAACCTACAATGCAATCAATCCCCAAAAGGTAAGTATTCAAAACAAGCGAACCCAATTAAACAACATATATGTCGCGCCCGGTTACAACCTGACCATCACCGCCGATGCTTCCGACTTTCCTACCTTGATGGAAACCACTCAGATTACCGGGAAAGGAGCGGAAAGCAACCGGTATCGGGAACTTTACCTCAAAGAATACATCCGCCGGAAAGAGGCTGACAACTGGTACGAATTTACCGATGAAGCCAAATTCTCAAGTTACCTGGAAGCTGAAAAACAGTTGACCGACTCCATAGAAAAGGTAGCCTTCGGCAAGGCGGTCGGCAACGACCCGTATTTCTCCCACTTTGAGGAAATGACCCGCTTGGACAATTTGTTTCTGCTCGAGTACAAAAAAATAGCCTTTACAAAGCTTACGGGAATGAATGCCAGGCAGGCGCGTGAATTTGTAGAAAAACTGGCTGACGCAACGTTGATCAAAGATATCAACAACGAAGCCTATTTCATCTCGGAGAATTACAAAGGATGATATGTGAATGAATACCTTGATTATCTTCTGAAACTCGATTATGATAAAGATTCCACGTTGCTTGCCAACAACTTCTACAACATTGAAAAAATTAATCAAACCCTCAAGGGGAAAATACGTGAACACACCCTGTACAACAAACTGATAGGAAAAATTCATTATGCCACGGGAAATTTTCAGCAACTGAATGAAACCCGGGAAAAAGCGCGTCCGTATGTGGCTTCCTTGGAAAACCGATATTTCAGGCAAGCCATCGAAAACGCGTTTGCGGAGAAAGAGAAGCTGCTTTATCGTACGCAGAAAGGACAGCCCGCCCCACCGTTTGCGCTCAAAAGCGACAATGATATGACGTACAGTCTAAGCGATTTCAAGGGGAAAGTGATTTACCTGGATTTGTGGGCGAGCTGGTGCGCACCGTGCCGCGCTCAAATTCCGGACCTGAAGAAGATTTACGACACCTATAAAAACGATGACTGAATCGAAATCATCGGAATAGCCGTGAATGACGGTAAAAAAGAATGGCTGAGCACCATCAAGAAAGACACGCCGCAATGGTTGCAACTATACGATGAAAATGGAGCCGTGCATCGTTCTTACAATGCCATTGCCATTCCCAAGTATGTGTTGATCGACAAAAACGGGAACATCGTCGATTTTGACGCGCCTCGTCCGTCGGATTACGAAAAGTTGATATCGGAAATTAATAAATTGTTAGAAGAAAAATAATGATGAACCCAAAAACACTCCTTACCTTTTTGCTGGTTGCCGCGGCAATATCGTTGCAGGCACAAATAAAAACAGTAGATTTACCTCATGCGGCATTCGCCAACAACCGTGCGCTGGAAATCTCCAAAGTAACGTTATCGGACACCACAACGGTACTTGACGTGGAAGCTTTTTTTACACCCGGCTATTGGATAAAAATAGCATCCGATACTTATCTGCTTGCCGATGGTAAAAAGTATATGGTTCGCAGCGGTGACGGCATCGAACTCGATTCGCTGTTCTGGATGCCAAAATCGGGCGAAGCATCGTTTAAACTCATGTTTGAACCGCTACCCCAAAATACCCGCACGTTCGATTTTATCGAGAGCGATTGTAATGATTGCTTTAAAATATATGGCGTTGATTTGGTGAACAAACGCATACAACTTCCTGAAATTCCGGCAGAATTTAGACAAAAACATCGGGCAGAAAATAATTTTCAGGCTCAATTACAGAAAGGCGAAGCCCTTGTGAGCGGAAAAATAATGGCTTATGCGCCCACACACGAAAAATATACACTCTATTATTTAAATCCGATAACGGGTACCGAAAAAAACGAACCGGTTACGATAAATAGTGACGGCTCTTTTTCCGCATCTATAACCGTCGATAGCCCGACGCTGGTTTTATTGACAGACCGTAAACTTTTTACCGTTCCCATTCGGGTTGCACCCGGTCAGGAATCGAAGGTATGGGTAAACTTTCCTGAAATCTATCGTGCCGGATCGCGTCTGTTAAAGGAAGAGTTATCGTATGGAAATAAAGCTTATTATTCCGGTTATTTGGCAGAACTCAATACCGATCTGAGCCACAAAAATATATCCAACCTGATTGAGGGAGATTTCAGAAATGAGATTGCCGATATGGATGTGTACCAGTTCAAGGATTTTATGATTACGAAATACAACGAAGCCGTTGAATACAATAACAATCTCAATATCAGTTTGCTGGCGAAGAAAATTGCCAATTATGAGATGGCATACAAATTAGTAAACTTTCTTTCAATGGCAGATTATGTTGTTATCGATGCCTATGCCTTTAAACATGGCGTAACGTTTGAAGATGCAAGAAAAATCAAAAATCCTGCACAGTTTACCGACGATTTCAATGACTTTTACCGGATGATCCCCTATGATGATCCCGATGTGCTTCTGGTTCGAAACATCGGACATTTCATTCGCAGCTTACTGTATGCAAAAGAAAATTTAAACGACCCATTGGTAGTCATACGGTATCTCTCTGAAAATAAAAAGGTATCCCTGGAAGACCGTCAATTTTTCAAAGATTACATTTCGGCACAGGAAAAAGGGGAAAAGTTTGAAAAAGCTTCTTCCATCGGTTCGGTATTCAATAAATATCAGAACATTGCCAACAAATTTATGAAAACCCAATCGGGCGAAGGATTCCTTTCTAAAATATGGAATACCAACAATGCATTTTTATTCAAGTTGATGAGGTCGCAACAGTTATGTTCAGCGTTGCAGGACTTCAATCCACTTACCGATGAACAAAAATCCGAACTCACCACCCTGCCCCCGTTGATTCGGGAAGTTATCCTAAAAGAAAATGAAGATTTGCTGGCAAAAATAGAAGAAAACAAAAAGAAAACCGGATATACCGTTTTAAATCCGCCTGCCAATGTGGATGAGCAACTGTTTCTCGAATTGATGAAACCCTTTAAAGGAAAAGTTGCACTGGTAGATGTTTGGGCAACCTGGTGCGGGCCGTGCCGAGCGGCACATGCCGAAATGAATCCGATGAAAGCGCAGTTTGCCGATAAAGATGTGGTGTTTTTATATCTCGCGGGCGAAGACTCTCCCGAAAACACGTGGAAAAATATGATTGCCGATATCCACGGTTCGCATTACCGCTTGAATCAGGCACAATGGGAGTATATTTATAAAACCCTGAATGTAAGAGGAGTCCCGACCTATCTGATATTAGACAGAGAAGGAAATCAAACATATTACACCACCGGTTTCCCAGGCGTGGATACAATGAAAAATGAATTGAACAAAGCGTTAGATAAAAAATAAGAGCCACCAATTACCACGCCGCTTTAGCGCGCGGATAAAACAAACCGGATATCCGGCCTTAGCCGAAGTTTATTTTCTCTTTATTGAATGTCTCCGATATTCGGGATAAGTTTGGCTAAAGCCCTTTTTAGAGTACTTTTACATCCACGACTTAAAAGTCGTGGCAACAGATATAAATTATTGAATAATAATGAACCCAAAAACAATCCTCTTCCTCTTCCTCTCCCTTATTCTCTCTACCTGCCAACGGCAGAAAGAGGACGGAATGCCGCCCATATTTACCGGGGAGAAAACAGACCAGGGCGAGAAAGCCATTATTACCGGGAAAATAATCAATCTGGATGTCTATCCACACGTTAAAAAGCTCGAAATAAAACTGCTCGATTTCTACGGAAATGAAACCACGCACACCTCGCCCCTTACCGAAGACGGGATGTTCCGTTTCGAAATTTACCCCATCACCACCCGCGAAATATCGTTTGTTCCCGTGGAAGACCGCATCGTTATCGCTCCGGGTGACAGTTTGTATATCGAAAAAGATTTTCGGAACATCTCTCATACTGTTTTCGGGGGCACTACTGCCGAACTGAACAAGCATATCAACGCCTTCCGAAATCAATATTTGGGACGATACTCCCAACCTTATGAACTGCTATTTTCGGATTACAGGGCGGAAACCAATAAGCAATACAACGAGACTTTGCAAAAGCTCGCCACGTTTCAGCAAAAACACAACACACCGGAAACGTTTAACACGTGGGCAAAAAAGCAGGTGGCATTGGATTATTACCAGGCGTTGTTCACATATCCTTACCAGCACGCCATTCGAACAAAAAAGGAACTGACAAGAGAGGAGCGAGAGAAGTATTACGATTTCGTGAAAGAATTTGAGAAAGAAGTGGATAATTCGATGATGATGGCTGATTATATTGGAACGGTCAGTTTGTTTTCGAGATACAAAGTAGAAGAAAGTAACCCCGAATTATTTAAGAAAGAGAACGCGAATATGTCGTGGGACGGAATGTTGGAAAAGATGAAATCTAGTTCTGAAAACAACTACCTCTCGCAATTAGCCTCTGCCATTTTTGTTAGTAACTTCTACCTCACCGCTCACAAAACGGATTGGATCGACAGCAACCGCGTAATGATAAACAAAACAATTACCGACCCGTTCCTACGAACCACGCTCAACAACCAATACAATCAGGTAAAAGCCTACAATGCCAATCCGCGCGTTTATTCCGATGCCGTTTTAGGACGAAACGCCATTGAATTGCACGGAAGCGGTTCGCTGATAACTGACTCTGCTAACATTGTAAAACACATTCTCGATTCCAATCCGGGGAAGGTGGTGTATGTGGATATCGGTGCGACGTGGTGCAGGCCGTGCATGAGGCAAATACCGTACAGCAAAACCCTTCACGAAGAACTTGCCGACAAACCCATTGTGTTTGTTTATTTGTGGCTGGACAGTGAAACCGAACGCGGAAAAAACATCATTGCAAGTCTCGACCTTCCCGGCATTCACATAGCCCTTACCGATAAAGAGTGGCAAGACATCGTAAAACGTTTCAACACGGGAAGCAGCGTCCCTTATTTCCTGCTTTTCGATAAATGCGGTGTAATGGTGGATTTTGGCAACCACATACTTCCGTCTTTACCGGAAACCAAGGTGGCGATTGAGAAGTTGTTGGAAAAATAAAAAAGTAGCTGCTGCTTAAAGAAATTGTAGTATCTCAAAAGTCATTCATTAAGCTTTAGAAAAAATTATTAACCGATTATGTTTTGAAATAAACTTGACACTAGGATATTATAATACGATGTTACGGTATTGTGATGTTATGATATGCAAGTTAGTACATACACCAGTTAGTCGATGTACAAGTACAGAGCTAAACAAATGTAAATATGTCGATATGTACATATATTGAATAGTTGTACAAACTTTACAGCTGTGTTGCTACTACACTTCATCCCTGTTCGCAAATAAACATCTTTGCATCTCTATCCCTACCTTTCATCCTATTTGACCAGGTGTCCCAGTTTTCAGGTTAAATGGATAATTTCGTGCTGAAGTGTGAAACAGTTCCTTTAACAGTTATTCTTGCCATAATAGGCATTGTTCCGTCTTTTTTAGAAGCTGCTTTTTAAGAAAAAAGCGTGGAAAAGTTGTTCTCATAATTCCTCATTTTTAAGTTACTAATTAATTACAAAATTATAGCATAATTGAATAATTAGCGCAGCTTTTAGCACGCCATAAAGCGCCAATAAAGAGTCACTTACAGCCAAATCGCGACTTATTTGGCTCATTTTGGAGTAGGTTACGAATAGGTTACTTTTCAGGTGTAGTTTATGGCTTGTTTGCGGCTTTTTCATGACCTGTAAGCAAGAGGATATATAAAATAAAAAATCCTGTAGATGAGATTCTTACAGGATTTTATTTATTTTTTGTTGACTTTTTTAAGCCTTTTTCGCGGAAGCGGGGGGATTCGAACCCCCGGTACAGTTACCCGTACGGCAGTTTAGCAAACTGCTGGTTTCAGCCACTCACCCACACTTCCTTATGAATTTTTGCTAAAATCGGATGCAAATATACAAGTTTGTTTTTAACTTGTCAAAGAAAATGTGATATTTTAAAGCGAATCTTTCTACATTTGTTCCTGTTTTCATGTCTCACTATATAAAAGATGAAACTTCCGTGTGAAGCGATGTTACAAAAGACAAATTTATTTGGATTATTATATCGGGTAAAACAGTGCAATAAAAATTGAACAAGTGAAGAAAAAGAAAAAAAACAGGCTTCTGCCATGGATCACCGGCGTTCTGCTGCTGCTTGTCATTTCAACAAGCGTCTATGCATACAATCTTATCTTTAAACCGTTTTCATTATCAGAAACGGCTTACATCTATATAGACCAGGACAAGAACTATGAAAAAGTGGTTGATCAGCTAAAAGCAAAAGCGGGGCTGCCGTCGGAACATATATTCCGGCTACTGGCAGAGAGAATGAATCTTGCGAACAGAATAAAAACCGGAAGATACGCCATAAAGGATGGCATGACCATGCCGGATGTGATACGACTTTTGCGGTCGGGAAATCAAACGCCCGTGAATCTTACTTTTAACAACATGCGTACCAGCGAAAATCTGGCTGGGAGAATCTCCCAACAATTGATGATAGACAGCCTAAAACTGTTGAATGCCCTTAATGATACTGCAAACGCCAAAAAATATGGGTTTAACGAATACACGTTTATTTCGATGTTTATTCCAAACACCTACGAAGTGTACTGGGATACGGGTATTGAAAATCTTCTGGACCGGATGAAGAGGGAGTATGGCGCTTTTTGGGACGAAGAACGAAGATGCAAAGCAGAAAAAATCGGACTTACACCATTAGAGGCATCGATACTTGCTTCCATAGTGGAGGAGGAAGCTACTTATACAGATGAATATCCGGTTGTGGCAGGACTATATCTGAACAGACTAAAAAAGGGGATGAACCTTGAAGCCGACCCGACAGTAAAGTTTGCCGTTGGCGATTTCACCCTGCGTCGCATTTTATATAAACACCTGGAAACAGATTCGCCTTACAATACCTATAGGAACTCCGGCCTGCCGCCGGGTCCGATCAGGATACCGTCCATAGCAGCAATAGATGCGACATTATCACCTCAGCAACACAAGTATCTGTTTATGTGTGCAAAAAACGATCTCTCGGGCCGTCACAACTTCGCAGTTACTCATGCCGAACATACACGCAATGCAGCAGCGTACCAAAAGGCTCTGAATGAAAGAAAAATCTATTAGAATGCAGTTTTATGAATTGCCGGGCACTCGGATAAAGCCCTGAATAATTAAAGGAACCATTTAAATCCAATCCCGGAAAGGACAATGGTTTCATTTGAGGCATACAAGCTCAAATAAATAAAAATTATAAACAGAACAGGGTTTGACAAGGCAAAGTTTTAGGAGAGAAATACCGATACAACTATCTAATATTTTTCAACCTTTTCTTCACTGACTCTTTATCCTGATGAATTTGTGCAACCAGCTCCTCAATGGTATCAAACTTCTCATCGGCTCTGATAAAATCTATAAATTCAACCGCCATCGACTGATCGTAAAGATTCGCTTCGAAATCAAAAATATTTACCTCCACGCTTGTTTCAGTGTCTGCATGAAGCGTTGGACGAGTCCCAATATATAACATACCCGGATATATTATATCTCGAAGATGAACCTGGACAGCATACACACCCAGTTCAGGCAACACCTTATAACGCTCCCATACACATATATTTGCTGTAGGGAAGCCAATAGTACGGCCTACCTGATAACCCTCCACTATTTTTCCCGACAACCTGTAATTATAAGACAATAGCAGATTCGCCTCCTTTATTTTTCCTACTTTTAACAACCTTCGGATTCTAGATGAGCTGACATCGCTCTCCCCATATTGAAGTTCGGCAGCCTTAATAACATTTATTCCCAGCTCACTCCCATATCGCTGATATTGGGTATAACCATCCTCCCTGTTATGCCCAAAACGATGGTCGTAACCCACAAACAGCGTATCTACATGAAGTTTCTCCTTAAGTACCTTTTGCATGAAATCTTTGGCAGAAAGCTCCGATAGTTCAATCGTAAAGGGCAGGCTGATACAATAATCTATACCTGTTGTAGCAAGCTGCTCCAATTTTTCTTCAAATCCACAAAGAAGAGCTGGTTGAAAATCTTTTTGTAGCACTTTGCGTGGATGTACTGGAAAAGTGATAACCGCCGATGGTAAATTTCGATTCCGGGCTTCGGCTTTCACCTGATTTATAAGATGTCTGTGCCCGATATGTACACCATCAAAAAAACCTACAGTTGCCACATATGATAAATCGGCAATCTCTTTCTCTACAGCTAAATCGATGAATTTCAAAATCTAATGAATAATTTGTTAAACTGTGCCTGTATAAAACACAAATCTAGTGACTTTAGTTTAAAAACAGCTGGAAAATAGTTTTATATCTGATAAATTCAATTACTTCTGTAAAAAAAGAAGAATTTATATGCATATTGTCGTTTTTAAGCAGAAAATCATATCTTTGCATAGAATTAAATGTTTAATCCTATAAAAAAGAAAACATGCAAACTAAAGTTATTTTAATTACTGCGATTGTGATGGCTACTTTAACTACTGCTTGCACCGGCGTGGCAAAACACAACACCCTTACACAACAGGAGATTGCCGATGGATGGGAGCTTCTGTTCGATGGTGAAACACTCAACGGATGGCGGGACTACAATGGCGAAAGCCTTACTGCACCATGGTTTGCCGAAGAAGGCATGATACAGGCCAAAGGCGAAGGTGCTGACGAACACGGTTATATTGTTACCGAAAAAACTTATGAGAATTTTGAATTGGTTTGGGACTGGAAAATTGCAGATGGTGGAAACAGCGGTGTACTCTACCATGTGGTTGAAAATCAGAAATTCACCGTCCCCTACATTACAGGACCTGAATATCAGCTTATAGATGATCTTGGTTTCCCCGATCCTCTTGAAGATTGGCAAAAGACGGCTGCAGACTATGCCATGCATACCACAGATCCGGCTAAAACAGTTATCAAGCCTGCAGGAGAATGGAACAGCTCGAAGATTGTTTTCGACAATGGCCATGTGGAACATTGGCTTAACGGAGAAAAGGTAGTTGAATTCGAAGCATGGACTGACGATTGGTTTGAGCGCAAGAACAGTGGAAAATGGGAAAATGCGCCCGAGTACGGCCTGGCACAAAAAGGTGTTATCTGCCTGCAGGACCACGGATCGGCAGCCTGGTTCCGCAATGTAAAGATAAAAGAGTTGCCCCGAAAGACAAGGGAAGTAACCCTGTTCAACGGTACCGATCTACACGGATGGGAAGTATACGGAACCGAAAAATGGTATGTTGAGGACGGCCTGTTGATATGTGAAAGTGGCCCCGATAAGCAGTACGGATATCTGGCAACGCGCGAATATTACGACGATTTTGATTTAACAGTCGAGTTTAAACAGGAAGCCGATGGCAATTCGGGCATTTTCTTCCGTTCATTCATTGAGCCAGTAGCAATTGTTAACGGCTGGCAGGTGGAGGTGGCTCCGAAGGGTCATGACACCGGTGGAATCTATGAATCTTACGGGCGTGGGTGGCTGGTACAGATTCCCGATGAAAAAGAGGAAATTTTGAAAGAGGGAGACTGGAACACAATGCGTATCGTTGTAAAAGGAGATAATGTAAAGACCTATCTCAATGATGAGGAAATGGTTGATTTGACTGATGAGAAAATTGGCAAAGCACAGGGCCGCATAGCTCTTCAGATCCACGACGGAGGTGGTATAAAGGTTTTGTGGAGAAATTTGAAACTACAGACACTCTAACCCTTAAATAATACAACCATAAGCCCTGTCAATCCGGCGGGGCTTTTTACTTTCTATACCTACACAACACTACGTTAACATCTTGAAATATTGTAATCAATTACTTAATGCTGATTTTCACTTTTCCTGCGCATAAAATATTTTCATCACAGATTGATATCTATTTATCAAAAAACAACCTATCTTTGTATCATCAACTCACTTAAAACAAAGAATGATAGAAAAAAACAGATTATTACAAAGTATTATTGAAGGAATTCAAGAAAAAAAAGGAAAAAATATCAGCGCAATACAACTAAAAGGCATGTCGGGTGCAATTTGTGATTATTTCGTTATTTGTGAAGGTAACACCCCGACACAGGTTTCGGCGTTGGCCGATTCGGTAGAAGAGATTGTTAAGAAAAACACAAAAGAGAGCCCTATCCGTGTACACGGACAAAAGCTTGCCGAATGGATAGGTATGGATTACGGCAACGTAATAGTGCATATTTTTCTCCCCGAACTCCGCAGCTTTTACAACATTGATAATCTCTGGGAAGATGCAAAATCATTGCGTATTCCCACATTGGAATAAAACTTATTCCTTAAAAAATTGTTACTAATTATCCAGTGGGCATACAAAAACATGTAGAGTTGCCCATATAAAATTTCGAAAAGAGGTGGTAGCCAAATGAGTAATACAAACAATAACAAAAAAGATAAGCAGCCTACACTACGTCCAAAGATTGGCGGGCCTAATAATTCTAATAGGCCGTTTAATCCGTATTGGATTTACGCCGCGATACTTGCCATACTAATGGGTATGTGGTTCTTCGGGCAGGACAATACAGTAAAAGAGGTTAAATGGTCGGAATTCCAGCAATATGTCAGAGACAACCGTGTGAAAAGTGTGGTTGTATTCAGCAATAAAGAGACCGCCGAGGCTGTCATACGGGAGGAGTCTGCAAGCTTTATCTTTGGGAATGACGCCAGCAAGCTGGGCAAAACTCCTTCTATCAAGGTAAATGTGCCCTCAACAGACGCAGTGTCGGAGTTTATCGATAAAATAAAAGATGAAAAAAATTACGAGATTGAAGTTCGTTACGACACCACATCCGAATTTTGGGGAATACTTATCACTTTTGCCCCATTTATTCTTCTAATAGTGTTCTGGGTATGGATGATGCGCAGAATGCAGGGAGGGGCAGGTGGAGGCAGCGGCGTTTTTAGTGTGGGAAAATCCAAAGCACAGCTTTTCGATAAAGATTCGAGCCAGAAAGTGACGTTTAAAGATGTGGCAGGACTTTCGGAAGCAAAAGAAGAGATACAGGAAATTGTAGAGTTCCTTAAAAACCCCAATAACTACACTAATCTGGGTGGTAAGATACCTAAGGGAGCACTGCTGGTAGGACCTCCCGGAACAGGTAAGACATTGCTGGCAAAAGCTGTTGCCGGTGAAGCCAACGTTCCCTTTTTCTCAATATCGGGATCTGATTTCGTGGAGATGTTTGTGGGTGTCGGCGCATCACGTGTGCGCGACCTGTTTCGTCAGGCAAAGGAGAAGGCTCCATGCATTGTGTTTATTGATGAAATTGACGCGGTAGGCAGAGCAAGGGGCAAAAACACCAACTTCGGCTCAAACGATGAACGTGAGAATACTCTTAACCAACTACTGACAGAGATGGACGGCTTCGGCTCCAATAGTGGCGTTATCATACTTGCAGCAACCAACCGTGCCGATGTGCTGGATAAGGCATTGCTGCGTGCAGGACGCTTCGACAGACAAATCTATGTGGAGCTTCCTGACCTGAATGAACGTAAAGATATATTCAAAGTGCACTTGCGCCCTATAAAAATTGATGAATCGGTAGATATTGAGTTCCTTTCTAGGCAGACTCCGGGTTTCTCCGGTGCAGATATTGCAAACGTATGTAACGAAGCAGCTTTGATTGCAGCACGTAAGAAGAAAAAATATGTTCAGAAAGAGGATTTCATGAATGCTGTTGACCGTATCGTGGGGGGACTTGAGAAGAAAAATAAAATCATCACTCAGAATGAGAAGAAGTCTATCGCCATTCACGAGGCAGGCCATGCCACTTTAAGCTGGTTCCTGGAGCATGCCAACCCGTTGGTAAAGGTAACGATAGTGCCCCGAGGGAAAGCACTGGGAGCAGCCTGGTACCTGCCTGAAGAGCGACAGATAACCACCAAGGAACAGATGCTCGACGAGATATGTTCCCTGTTAGGTGGAAGAGCAGCCGAAGAATTGTTTATCGGACAAATCTCCTCAGGTGCTATGAATGACCTGGAACGTGTTACCAAACAGGCCTACGCTATGGTCACCTACCTGGGCATGAGTGACAAACTACCCAATCTCAGCTATTACGATTCATCGGGACAGGAGTATATGTTCTCTAAACCCTACAGTGATGAAACAGCTAAGCTGATTGATGCGGAAGTAAAATCAATGATAGCCGAACAGTATGCCAGGGCTAAACAGATACTCTCCGACAAATCCAACGGACACGGACAATTAGCAAATATTCTTTTGGAGAAAGAGATTATTTATGCTGAGGACCTGGAACATATCTTCGGCAAGCGCCAATGGGTTTCACGCTCACAGGAGATTTTCGAGAACAAGAAAGAGACAGAAGAAGAGCCTGTACCACAATCGAAACCTGTTGGTTCAGGGGACATAGCTTCAATAGAATCACATTAAACAAAGAGCATTCTTGAAGAAAGTTATTTTTTCCGAAATCAGTTTTTTGAATTCAAATCAGTGAGTCTGCTCCGAAAATCCCCAAATCCGGTTTTAATAGTTTTCAACTCGCTTAAAATTAATGAGGATTTTGGAAAATTTTCAGTAGAAAAGAGTTATCGGAGGGGACTTATCAGTTAAATATTCAAAAACTCTTATGCCAATCTTATAAAAGAGGGCTCAATAAATAAATTAAAAGTACAATAAAGAAAAACTATAACTCTCTTATAAAACTACTATCAGTCTGAATATTAACGTTCGGGCTGATTTTTTTTTGCGCTATTTTATCATTATTAACGGCAATGAATAAAACAGATACCGAACTTTTCGAGGATTCATTTCGTTATATTATTGAATATTCAGTATGCTGGAATTATTGACCGGGGAGGTAAATTATTCGCATCATAACGAATGTTTTCAGTAAAATACCGATCAATAAGGCAATGCGTGTAAAACTTTTAAGAACATGCTAATGCGAGTACAACAAACAGAATAGTATGAAACCAATTTATTACATATTAATAGGATTATTCGCAATCAATACTGCAAGCTGCAATAATTCTCAAGCAAGGAACAACGAAAATAACAATCATAAAAACGAAGTAAATATGAAATTTGAAAAAGTAGCTTTGCCCTACGCAACCGATGCATTGGAACCAGTTATCAGCAAACAAACAATTGAACTCCACTATGGTAAACACCATCAGGCTTATGTGGACAATTTGAATAAACTGACAGTTGGGACAAAATTCGAAAAGTCCGATCTTGAAACTGTCGTGAAAGAAAGCGACGGAGCCATATTCAACAACGCGGGACAAGTTTTAAACCATAATCTCTACTTTACATCATTTAAAAAAGATGGTGGCGGAGAGCCCAAAGGTAAACTGGCTGATGCTATCAGTGAACAATTCGGTTCATTTGATAAATTCAAGGAAGAGTTCAATGCCGCCGGGGCTTCCCTGTTCGGTTCAGGATGGGTGTGGCTGGCAAAAGACGGGAGCGGTAAACTTTCTATAGAAAAAGAGAGCAATGCCGGCAATCCTATAACAAAGGGATTAACTCCTATTTTGGGATTCGATGTATGGGAACATTCATACTATCTCGACTACCAAAATCGCCGCGCAGATCATCTGAAGGAATTATGGAAGGTTATAGACTGGGACGTTGTTAGCGCACGTTATTAATTGAATGCAGTCTTCTGGCGGAAGCGCGTAATTTAAATAGGGAAAAGGGAATGAATTAAATACTCATTCCCTTTTTTTATTCACCTCTTCATCATTATTCCCGTAAGCATTCTGCCTGAATGAACAGTCTGCCTTCGTGCAGAAAAGAACAGCTCCTGTTTTTCGAATGTGCACAAATTGCTTTTCTCAATCCCTTCTTCGGGAACACCAAGCCTCAAAAGTTCCCGTCTATTTATCTCTTTCAAATCGATATGATATTTGGAAGTGGAATTTTTCCTGTAAAAAAAGGTCTGATCGGAAAGATTGAACCCGTTTCTGATAAATTTATCTGTCACCTCATCCCCTACCTCGTAGTGAACAGCAGATATTGCAGGGCCAATGCCGGCTATCATATCTTCTGCCGAAGATCCATATTGCTTACCCATCTCTACGATTGTTTTCTCAACAATCCGTCCGGCCGTACCTCTCCACCCGGCATGAATAGCAGCAATAACCTCCTTTTTTCTGTCATAAAGCAGTATCGGCACACAATCAGCAGTTGTGACACAGAGAAAAAGTTCCTTTTCTTTAGTTATAGTGGCATCAACGCCATACATAATTTCAATAGCATCTGCATTATCCATATCTAAAAACTGTCTGTCCACTTTTAAGACCCTTGTGCCGTGTGTTTGATGAGGAACAATAAACCGTGAAAGATCCATGTAAAACATACGGGCAAGAATCTGCCTGTTTTCATAGATATTTATGGGATTATCATCCGAAAAATTACCCATATTGAAAGAAGAATAGGTGCCGTTACTTACTCCCCCAATCCGTGTAGTGGTGAAGTGAACAATACTCTTTTCACTTTCAAACAGATCGAACTGCAGTAAATTTTTATTATGCGGATGCGGTTTCATTGCATAAATCAAAAATCTTCCTCAAAATAGTTGTCATCATCTTCTTCATCATCAACATTGTCATAATCATCGTCAGGAAACTTTTCCTCAGGTCCTAAATCGAGATTCGAAACATCCAGATCTCTGTGCACCAACGAGTCCCTAGACACAGACATAGGGACATGGTCGTCAGAATTCAATTCCCTCCAAAGAATATCCTTTAGGGCAGGGATACCATATCCCGTAATTGAAGAGATAAACAAATAAGGCATATTGGGCAAGCCTAAAGCTATTTCTTGCATGAGCTCTTCATCCAACATATCAGATTTAGAAATAGCAAGAACATGTTTTTTATGCAGCAATTCCGGATTGTATTTTTTCAGTTCACCCAACAAGATCTCGCACTCTCTTTTTATATCATCGGCATCGGCCGGTACCACAAACAGTAATAATGAATTTCGTTCTATGTGCCTAAGGAATCGAAGGCCAAGCCCTCTGCCTTCACTGGCACCCTCAATAATTCCAGGTATATCGGCCATCACAAACGATTTCCCTTCACGATAGCTGACTATTCCTAAATTTGGTTCCAACGTTGTAAATGGATAATTGGCAATTTTGGGTTTTGCCTCCGACACCACCGAAAGCAGGGTGGATTTTCCGGTATTAGGAAAACCTACCAGCCCCACATCGGCCAATAGCTTTAACTCCAGAATTACCCAGCGCTCCTCGTAAGGTTCGCCCGGTTGCGCATATCTGGGTGCCTGATTAGTGGCCGATTTAAAATGGACATTGCCCAGGCCGCCTCGACCTCCCTTTAACAGAATCGCCTCCTGCCCATCATCTGTTATATCGCAAAGATATTCCCCGGTATGTGCATCGTAAGCCACGGTACCGCAAGGCACCTCTATAATTCTGCTAATCCCCTTTTTCCCAGATCTCTGCGCTTTTGATCCGCTTTCGCCGTGGCCTGCGAAAACATGTCGTTCGTAGCGAAGATGCAGCAGTGTCCAGTAGTTACGATTACCCCTCAGAATAATGTTGCCGCCATCACCTCCGTCTCCTCCATCGGGCCCACCTTTCGGGATATACTTCTCTCTCCTGAAATGAGCTGAGCCTCGCCCTCCTTTACCCGATCTGCAAAAAATCTTAACGTAATCTACAAAATTTGTTTCCGCCATCCTTACACAACTAACTGATCTATTTCGTCTTCAATTGCATTAAATATTTCATCAACTGTACCTGTTCCACGGATCACTCTCAAAATGCCTTGTTCTTTATAAAAATCCTTTAAAGGAGATGTCTGATTGTAATAAACCCTCAGTCTCGATTCAATAGTCTTTCGGTTATCATCTTTTCTGCCTGAGATTTGCCCTCTTTTAAGCAATCTGTCAATCAGTTCCTCATCCTCCACATCCAAGCTTATCACAACATTCACATCTTCATCGTGTTTCATAAGCATTTTGCTTAATGCTTCGCCTTGTGTAAGTGTCCGTGGAAAACCATCGAAAATAAAGCCTTTAATTTTGCCGTTCCTTTCAATAAGTTCTTCTAAGATATCAATTACTACATCATCTGGTACCAGCTCTCCTTTCGACATATAGGACTCAGCCAATTGTCCCAATTGCGAGCCTGCTCTGATCTCACTCCTAAGTATTTCTCCGGTGGAAACGTGTTTGAGTCCGTATTTCTCAACAAGTCTAGCACTTTGTGTCCCTTTTCCCGATCCCGGAGCACCAAAAATAACAATATTCAACATATACTATCTGTTTTCTCAATCTGCAAAGATAGACATTTTGATTCGTTTAGTATTTATACTGACATCATTATTCCGCTTTTATCCATAAAAACAATGAACTAATCTAATCATCTGAATGTTTATCAATAGAAGTCAAACTATAACATAGTCATATAATGAAGAAAGATGAATTCAAAGAAAAGACACAGAAAGTTTTGAACGATCTGGCCGACTATATTTCAAAACTTGAAGATAAAGCCGGAGAGATAGCTGATGACGCAAAGGAAGAATACCGGGAGCGGTTAGAAAAACTGAAAGAAATAAGGGAAACCCTTTCAATCAAATTAGATGAGTATGAAAATGTTGCCGACAATAAATGGGATGTGATAAAAGAGAGTGCCGGCAGTTTCATCTCTACTGTAGCCGATGCATGGAGAGAGAATTACGATAAGGTTGCTGAAGCATTTAAAAAAGATAAATCCACAAAAAACACTGATACCGAAGAAGATTCAGATGCTCCCGACTATTATACAAACCGGGATGATTAGGTTTAAAATTCAAATACAGGCATACTAAATTAAGAGAAGATTGAAGTTCCCTGGCATTATCATTGATTGATCACCGGACTGCGCTGTTGGTATTGGCTGAAAGCATTTTAAATTGATATTCAGCATGATATAACATATCGGCCCGGGGTGGAGAGTAGATGGTTGTGTAAATAAAACTGTTTCAGGTTTCAATTTCACCTTTATTCCACTTGACAGGCCTGCAATTGGTGAATGTAATGAATTACCCGGAATGTTTAAACGACATTCGGGTTGTTGTTTTTTTATATTTTAAAACATTTATTATCTTTGCTTTTGCCCACAAATTGAAACACAATGGAAAGCCTCTCAGGCGTGTAATCCGTAATTAATCGGATTCCGGTATTCAATTCCGGTGGGCACACATTTGAGAGGTTTTTTAATTTTCTATGAAATACGATTTTGTTGCCGTTGATTTCGAAAATGCCGATAGCGATCAGTTCGCATGTTCTGTTGGAATTGTAGCCGTTAAAAACAATGTAGCAGTAGAAGAAGTTTACCATCTCATTCAACCCCCAGGAAATAGATACGGGGAAACTCAAAAAATTATCCATAAGATTTATCCAAGTCATACGGAAAACTCCCCCACCTTCGAAGAGATTTGGCCAGAAATTGAAAAATATTTCTCCGACCAACATTTGGTAATGCATAATGCACCAACGGATAGATCGATCCTACATAAGACGCTTTCCTATTATTTTATTGAAATACCTGATTACACTTACAGTGATACTTGCTTTGATTTAGATTGTGGTAAAATAAGCTTGCCAATTTTAGCAAAATCCTACAATATTAAATTTGTAAACCACCATAATGCATTGGAAGATGCGAGAGCAACCGCACAGATTTGGTTAAAACATATAAATGGAATTACTCCGGATCAACAAATTATTGACAAAGAGCGTGACAAACCCAAAAAAGGACTTTACGCTGATAAAAAACTTGATCCGGATTTATATAAGAAAGATCTATCGAAAGCCGATAAATCAAGTCCATTCTATGACAGGAAGGTGGTAATCACAGGTGATTTTTCGGATAGAATAAAGATGGCGAGGAAGTTAAAATTAATGGGTGCAGATATCAACTCTAATATAACCAGAAAAACTCATTTTGTTATAATTGGAGATAATCCAGGACCAAGAAAAATGGAGACCCTCAACAAATTGAGATTTGATGGCTACAGCATAACAACTCTGTCTGAAGATGACTTAAATAGAATATTTGAAGGCAACCTATGTAAAAACAACCCTGTCGGTCAACAGTCAAGCAGTAAATATAGAGAGAAATAAAAAAATCCAACACTAACAAGCAGTGCTGGATCATGAACTTGGAGGTACCTGGCGGATTCGAACCGCCGTAAACGGTTTTGCAGACCGACGCCTAGCCACTCGGCCAAGGTACCGATTTTATGTAAAGCGGATGCAAATGTAGTGTAATTTTTTGAATTATAAAAGAGTTCACCCTTTTTTCTTTAACAATTCTATACTAATATAGACTATCGTGAATGCTATGAAAATGTAACAGTTAGGTAAAAAAAGTCACGGAACACAATATAAACCATTAACTATAAATAGAATAATAGCCATTAAACGCCAGCGACATATCTCATTGATTATATGATATTTAAATAAATATTTATTGAACTATTGCAAATATTTTAGAACAGGAAATTCATGAGAATAGTAACCTGAAAGCATCGCTTACTCTCTTCACTTGCATTATCTCTATGGACACCTTCTTATCAAATCCTTTCAGGTTGTTAGAAGGAACAAGTATGCGCGAAAAACCCAGCTTTTCTGCTTCCTGAATACGTTGCTCGATACGGTTCACAGGGCGTATTTCTCCCGATAGCCCCACTTCACCACAGAGACATGTGTCGCGATCGACCGTCATGTCGAGACTCGATGACAGAACGGCACTAATTATCGCAAGGTCCATACCAGGATCGTTCACTCTCAGGCCTCCTGCAATATTAAGGAAAACATCTTTTTGTGCGAGTTTGAAACCTGCACGTTTTTCCAAAACTGCAAGCAACATATTCATCCTCCTGATATCGAAGCCGGTAGCAGAACGTTGAGGCGTGCCGTATGCAGCTGTACTCACAAGTGATTGCGTTTCGATTAGGAAAGGGCGGATACCTTCAATAGCGGCAGCAATAGCAACACCACTCAACCCGTCATGGTTTTGTGAAAGTAATAGTTCCGAGGGGTTGTCTACCTCCCTCAGTCCAGTCTGATTCATCTCATAAATACCCAACTCGGCAGTACTGCCGAACCGGTTCTTAATCCCTCGCAGAATACGATACATATAGTGCTGGTCGCCCTCAAACTGCAACACAGTATCAACAATATGCTCAAGTATCTTTGGTCCTGCAATGCTTCCATCCTTGGTAATATGCCCGACAAGCAATACCGGAGTGCCAGATTGCTTTGCAAACTTCAAGAAAGAAGCAGCACACTCCCTTACCTGTGAGATGCTTCCCGGTGAAGACTCCAGAGCTTCGCTGTAAACAGTCTGGATGGAATCGATAATAAGCAGTTGCGGTGATGTTCTCTTCACATGCCTGAATATCTCATCGAGGTTGGTTTCACACAATATCAGGCAATCATCATTTTCAATTCCGATGCGTGCAGCACGAAGTTTCAACTGCCGAGCGCTCTCCTCTCCCGATACGTATAGAGAGCGAACATTTGATAGTTTCAGAATGGTTTGCAGTACCAGAGTAGATTTTCCAATTCCAGGTTCGCCGCCAATAAGCACCAGTGATGCCGGAACAAGCCCTCCTCCAAGTACACGATTTAACTCCGTGTCACACATATCAATGCGTGGTTCCTCGTCAGCCTTTATTTTACTCAACGGCAACGGATCGCTTTTAACTCCTTCAAACGAGCGGGCATCTTCATGTTTGTGCGCAGCATCTTTGCGTACCAGTTCTTCCTGGAATGTGGACCACTCTCCGCATGACGGGCATTTACCCATCCATTTAGGTGAATCATACCCGCAATTAGTACAAAAATATACTGATTTCAGTTTAGCCATTCTATAGTTGATTTAAATAGTAAAGATAGAAAAATTTATCCTATTTTTGTATTGCAACTTAAGTTAGATGTTCGCTCGCCGTAGCATAATCCAAATGAATTTGCCTTTTGCAAATACGGCTCAACGCGAATAGTGCAATTAAAGTCGGCATTTTTCTCGCGATGGCATAGCTCAAGCAAGCTTGCTATGCTCATTTCGCTTGACGAAAAAGTTTAAAAAAAACGAAAAATATGTCAGTAATACATTCATTGATCTCAAGATCACTCAATATCAACTTAAAGAACGTTGAAAGCACACTCAAACTACTGGACG
Source organism: Proteiniphilum sp. UBA5463 (assembly GCF_002427225.1). Lineage (NCBI taxonomy): Bacteria > Pseudomonadati > Bacteroidota > Bacteroidia > Bacteroidales > Dysgonomonadaceae > Proteiniphilum > Proteiniphilum sp. UBA5463. The sequence continues at coordinate 26,551 of NZ_DIQL01000015.1, forward strand.
AAGGGGCAACAATTCCCTTTATCAGCCGCTACAGGAAAGAAGTAACCGGTGGACTGGATGAAGTGCAGATAGCAAGTATCAAAGAACTGAACTTGAAATATCTTGAACTTGAAAAGCGAAAGGAGTATGTGCTTAAATCAATAACTGAACAGGAGAGACTAACACCGGAACTCGAAAAAAAAATTACAGAATGCTGGAGCACCACTGAACTTGAAGACCTTTACCTCCCTTTTAAGCCCAAGCGGCAGACACGAGCAGAAATTGCCCGCAAACACGGCTTGGAGCCACTAGCCAAGTGGCTTATGGCTCAGTATTTCAAACCAGTGGAAACGGAAGCCTTTAAGTACGTAAAAGAGGAGCTGCTCGATGCTGGATCAGTACTCAAGGGTGCTTGCGATATTATTGCCGAATGGGTAAATGAAGATGTGAATACCCGGCAGACAGTACGCAATATCTTTGCACGTGAGGCGGTAATAACTTCTAAAGTAGTGAAGGGGAAAGAGGATCAGGGAGAAAAATACAGAGACTATTTCGACTTCTCCGCCATGCTTTCGCGTTGTCCATCGCACAGGATTTTAGCGATCCGCCGCGGAGAAGCAGAGGGTTTTTTACGTGTTTCTATTTCTACCGACGATGAAAAATGTCTCAATACGCTGGTACTCCGTTATGCCAAAAACGATAGTGAAGCAGCCGATTATGTGAAAAAGGCTGTTATTGACGGTTACAAGCGTCTGCTCAAACCATCAATTGAAACGGAGTTTGCCAATCTCTCCAAAGAGAAAGCCGATGAGTCAGCTATAGCTGTATTCGCAGAAAATCTTCGTCAACTGCTCCTGTCACCGCCACTTGGACAAAAGCGCATACTAGGCATCGATCCAGGTTATCGCACCGGCTGCAAGCTGGTTTGTCTCGATGAACAAGGGAGCCTACTTCACAATGAAACAATCTACCCCCATCCTCCGCAGAACGAGTTTAGCAAATCGGCCGGCAAAGTGAGCAAGCTTGTCACTACCTACAAAATCGACGCCATTGCAATCGGGAACGGGACAGCAAGCCGTGAGACAGAGCGGTTTATCGCTAACCTGAGGTACGACCGTGAGATAAAAGTGTATGTGGTGAGTGAGAATGGCGCCTCCATATATTCGGCATCAAAGACAGCACGTGAGGAGTTCCCGGAATATGACGTCACGGTACGTGGGGCAGTATCTATAGGCAGGAGGCTTAGCGACCCGCTGGCAGAACTGGTGAAGATAGATCCGAAATCGATAGGAGTGGGACAATATCAGCACGATGTAGACCAGTCCAAACTGAAACAGTCTCTCGACCAGACTGTGGAGAGTTGCGTGAACCTCGTGGGAGTGAACCTCAACACTGCAAGCAAGCATCTGCTAATGTATGTATCCGGCTTGGGCGAGTCTCTGGCACAGAACATTGTGAATTACCGTACAGAGAATGGTATATTCCGTTCGCGGAAAGAACTGAAAAAAGTACCACGCCTTGGCGAAAAAGCTTTTGAACAGTGCGCCGGGTTCCTGCGTATTCCCGATGCAGAAAATCCACTTGACAATTCAGCTGTGCATCCTGAAAGTTATCCTGTAGTTGAGAAAATGGCTAAAGATCTGAAATCATCGGTCAGGGACCTGATCGGCAACAAGCAATTGATTGAGACTATCGACATAGACAGTTACAAAAACGATAAAACAGGCAGGGAAACACTCATCGATATCTTGCAGGAACTGGAGAAACCGGGGCGTGACCCACGAACAAAAGCTCAGGTCCTGGAATTTGATGCCAGTATCCGCACCATTGATGATGTGAAAGAGGGGATGACTCTTCCGGGAATCGTAACAAACATCACCAATTTCGGATGTTTCGTGGACATCGGAATAAAAGAGAACGGGCTGGTACATATATCTGAGCTGGCTGATAAATTCGTATCGAACCCAACCGATGTTGTTTCATTGCATCAGCATATCCGCGTGAAGGTGCTGTCTGTTGATTTGGAACGAAAAAGAATTCAATTGAGCATGAAGAATATCGGTTAACAGAATAGGCCTGTAATTTACAAAAGGAAATATATAAAATATTGGCTCACACTTCATAAATCACCAATTAATCTCCAACTGCCTGTCAAACAGATTAAAGCTTTTCCGATGATGCCCGGTAATGCCGTACTTCCTGATAGCTGCACGATGTGCCTTTGTAGGATATCCTTTATTCCTGTCCCAGCCATAGAAAGGATATTCCTCGTGTAGCTGCCTCATATATTCATCCCGGTAAGTTTTTGCTAAAACCGAAGCAGCAGCAATGGAAAGGTACTTTGAATCACCCTTGATTACACAGGTGTATGGAGTATTCATATAGGGAGAGAAACGATTTCCATCAACAAGAATATGCTCAGGGGGTAAAGTAAGGCGAGATAATGCGCGGTGCATTGCTTTTACGGAAGCCCAAAGGATATTCATTTTATCAATCTCTCCGGGAGTGCATACTCCCAAAGCAAAGCTAAGAGCATTTTCTTCAATTACTGGGCGCAGTTCATCTCTTTGATTTTCGGACATTTGCTTTGAGTCATTTAGATAATCACAATGAAAATCAGCAGGAAGGATTACCGCTGCGGCAAATACCGGACCGGCAAGGCAGCCTCGTCCTGCTTCATCGCAACCGGCTTCCAAACGGCCAGGGCTAAGACATGGCAATAAACCAGCAAAAAGCTTCATTCAATCTCACTCTATCTCTTTAAAACAACTCAATCACCACATTGTTATCCTCTGGGGGAAAATCAAAAGCAAAGGAATTTATATCTGCTTCTCCTTCCATAAGTATGGCAAAATCACGAACAGCCGTCATCATTTCCATATCGGGCATCTCATCACCTCTTACATGAAGCAAGTTCATTTTCACAATCAAATCGGTAATCGTCTGTTTCATTTCACAGGACATCGTCAAGCCAATTCTATTCAGCCTGCCAAATACCACTCTACGGGTAATTCTCTCCAGCTTTTGTCTATACTCTTTATCAAGAAATGGATTTCCCGGCACAGAGGATATAAAACGAGTATCTATTGATAAGTTTTTGTTGGTCAATAGCATTATTCTATATGCAAAAGGATACTGTGCCAGACTTGCAGTCTCCACATCGTAAATTGTATTACCGGCAGAAGTGACTCTCAGTGTAATATCATTGGAGTGAAAATGTCCCGTAAAAACCACATTTAACCCGGCATCGGCCAGAAGATCAGCATTTTTCTGCCAATCCTTCACAAGATAATTTGGAAAAAAGGCTGCCTGATAAGGGAAATGCTCTACCAGTCCGTGGTGCATCATCCCCAAAATTCGAATATTTTTTTCTCTCGCTTCACGAACTATATCTAGCGCCCAATCCAAAGTTTGCGTGCGAATTGTGCCACCAGTAATAGAGCTCTTGCTACTCTCATCGTAACGGTTGGTATCTAAACATAGCAACCAGGTAGTTTCATTTATTTCAGCCAGATAACTCAAAGAAACATCATCTCTTTTCAATGCTCCTCCATAACCAAACAATGCGTATAGCTCAGCAAATTCTTTCCTGGAAACACTTTTTACCGGAGTAGGATCCATTCCTTTATAAGCTTTTGCATCTGGAACATTCACATCGTGGTTCCCTGGAATAACAAAAACACGTGTACCCTCATCTTGAAGCGGTTTTAGTTTATCAATAAAATCGATATGGCTTTGTTGTTCACCATTATTTGTAATATCGCCGGCTATAAGCAATATATCGGGTGCAACATCTTTTAATTCGTCAACAACCTTGTTCAGCACCTCGTGCAAGTCGCCCACATTCCTGCCTGTAGCCTCCTCATAGGCATAGAGTGCATCACCTTTGCAAACAAGCTGTGGCGAGAGAAAATGTATATCGGTTATCAACGCTATCTTCAGCTGATCCGGATAGGCTGATGCGCGACAAGTAAAAATGACAACAAGAAAAGAAAGCATTGACAGGTAGCCTCTCATCTCCTGTTTCTGTTTAGTAAACATTTCATATCTTCAATCCACCTCTCAAACGGGCTGCATTCAATCTGCAAAAAACTGTTGGTAAGCTTTTTAAATTCAAAAGGAACCGACTTATACTTTCCCCACACATGTTCCACCAAATCGGGATAATCAATATAGGGATTACGGTTTCCCTGTATCTTGTACACCTCTTCATTCCTTCTAACCTCTTTACTGCTGACCGGATCATCGCGATGCCACTTTAAAAGTAGTAGGAGCGACCATTCACTGAATCCAGGATATCTGAGCCCACCAACCTGGTCTGAGCTCCAGTAGGGAATCCTGTCTTCATAGGCTGTTACAACATAGAGCAGAGACCGGGCAAAATCGCCCTTGTATTCATCAACTGGTTCAAAAATTGTTTTAGTATAGTCCCCGAAAGTGTTCCTTCCAACTTTTGAACCGTTAGAAGATTCCCAGTAGGTTATTCCTGCTTCTCCAAAAGGAAGGCTACCCCGTCGATTGTTAACGTAACCATCGGCAGGATAAATGTGAAATAGATCTGATTCCAATGATTTAGTACCGTTAAACCAGCTTAGAGGCATTATATGCTCACGGTTATAGCAATCACCCTCTTCTCTGTAGGAACCGCAACGGTCAGTAGTAAAGTCATAAAGGTATTTGGGCCCCCCATCCGATCTATCTGAATACATGTCCCATACTTTGTTATTCTTTCGTGTATCGGTTGTTTCAAATACCTTCCACAAATGAGAGTATGGAATCACTTTGGGATCCTTAATAATATTATATAATGCAGTCTTCAGTTCAGCACCACTCATCCCATCGGCTGCGGAATAATACCCTTCCGGAACCTGAGAGTAAAGAGTAAATCCAATCAGCAGAAAAACAGCAGTGAGAATCCTTTTACTAGAATACTCCATTTCTTATATGATACATGGTGCAAAATCGCACCGAATAAATGTCGGCCTAAATTGCAAATATAGTTATTTCATTTATTTGCGCCATACTCAAAACGGTAAAAAAACAGAAAAGTTAATCAGACAAAAGTCATATTCCTGCATATCAGGAGTTCAGTATTCTTTCAATCTCATCAATATCTGAACGGAAGCTTTTGTCAACATCATAGTAGTTTTTTACTGTATTACAAGCATGAAGTACTGTTGCATGATTACGGTTGCCCACCTGTACACCTATCTGGGAGAGAGATAACTCAGTGTGCTTTTTGATAAAAAACATTGTCACCTGGCGCGCCTGTACAATTTCCCGCTTTCGTGAGGCCGACTGAATAAGCTCATTTTTCACATTATAAAACTCAGATACCGTATCCTGTATCTTCTGTACAGTAATCCGTTTCCTCTCGAATTTTATACTTTGTTCCACCACCCTCCTTGCCAGCGCCATATCAATTTCACGATTGTTGATAATAGAATGCGCCATGAGTGATACAACTATTCCCTCCAGATCACGTACGTTTTCTGTCACATTTTCCGCAATATATTCTATCACATTATCAGGTATAGAGAGTCCGTCGGACAACACCTTGTTCTGAAGAATCTTCTTTCGCAGCTCCTTATCGGGGCGTTCCAGTTTTGTGGTCAAGCCCCATCGAAAACGTGTAAGCAGCCTCTCCTCAACCCCTTGCATATCCATGGGAGCACAGTCTGATGTCATAACCAACTGTTTGTTATTCTGATGCAAGTGGTTGAAAATATGGAAAAAAGTGTTTTGCGTTTTTTCCAATCCCGATAGTTCATGAATATCGTCAATCAGCAAGACATCAATACTCTGGTAGAAATTGATAAAGTCGTTTATTGTGTTGAACCGCCGAGCATCGGTATATTGAACCTTAAAGAGATGTGCAGACAGATATAACACCTTTTTTTCAGGGTATAATTCCAGCACTTTTGATCCGATTGCATGGCAGAGATGGGTTTTGCCCACACCAGAGTGCCCATGCACAAAAAGTGGGTTGAATGCAGTTTTCGCAGGATTCATAGCTACTGCCTCTGCTGCTGTTCGTGCCAGACGATTGCTCTCCCCCTCAAAAAAATTGAGAAAGGTGTACTTTGAATTTATCTGTGAATCGAACTCTGATGTCTCCACCCTGTCGAACGGGCTTGGCACTTTGGCTGAAATTTTTTTAGAAATGTTCTTTTCTACACCTGCTAAAGGTTTCCTCTCTCCTCGAAGCTCAACAGCGGTGTTACTTTCTGTTTCAACAAGTATACGATAGTTGAGGATAGTACCATCACCAATCTCCCTATAAAGGGTCTGTTGGATAAGATCAAGGTATTTGTCCTCAAGATACTCATAAAAAAACTGACTGGGGACCTGAACGGTCAGTACATTGTCAAGGTACTTTAAAGGTACAATAGGAAGAAACCATGTATTGAATGCTGGTTCGGGTATATTATCCCGAATAACTTTCAAACAGTTATCCCATAAAAGTCGGTAATCTTTATTCATTAGCACAAATGGTCTTTTTCTTTCCAGAAACTAAGTACAAATTTTCAAAAAAAAATTGAGAAAAAAAAATTGAGTTCATCAAGTGACTTTTTTCGCGAAAAAAAACACTATTTATCAACCCGATACAGGCATCTCATTATATGACAGCATATTAGTAAAACTTCTTGATCTAAACATGGCTGATTGACAACATGATATAAAAAGCATTAACACTCTTAAATTAATGCAAATATACTACATTTTTATTACCTATCTTCTGCTATACAAAGAGTTTCATCAATAATTGCCAAAAAAGACATTATTTAGAATGATTCTAATTAAATAATTTCTACAGTAACGAGATGAAACCTCTGAAACCTAGAATAAGCGCACTCTTACAGTCAAATACCTCTCCGGATTCTGACGAATATCTTCGAGCAGTTTTGAAGCAGTATCCAAAGTTACGCTCAAACTGTCATATAGTTTGGTGTCGTTCAAAAGCAGGCCCAATGAATTATCGTTACTGTTAAGCTTTCCGGTCAACAATTTTAGATTGTTTGCTGTTTCATCAATTGAAATAAAAGTAGTCTTAATATCCAATTGACTCAGCCCTCCGCTAAAATCTTTCAAATCGTTTGATACAGAAGCGAGATTATTCCCAATCTCTGGAAGTTCTTTTTCCAGTGAGCCTACGATACGGTTCAAGCTTGCACTTGAGTTGTTAAGTTGCTCTATTGTTTGGCCTATACCATTAATTGAACGTTCCCATGAAGGGTGTGACAAAATCTTGTTCAATGAAAAAAGGACAGAATCGATTCGCTGAATAATAGAATCGGCCATAGGCATCATGCCAGCAACATCATCCATAAGCCCTGTCTCTTTTCCCCCGGTAATTGTATCGCCAGGCTGAAGATAAACGCCTGATGGTGCCATAAACAGATTTACTGTTGATGCACCAAACATATCGATACCATATTCGAGATAACTACCTTCAGTAATCCTTATGCCTTCATCAAGATTAATTCCTACTGCAAATTGCATTGGTTCAGTGCTGATAATATTTATTGTGTTTATCAGTCCTATTTGATATCCTTTTACATATACGGGTGAAGAAATTAATAATTTCGATACATCCTCAAATACAGCATAATATTGATTCTGCCTTTTGAAAATATTTATCCCTTTAAGAAAATTAATTCCGAAATAAATCATGACGAGGCTTGTAATAAATGCCAGCCCTATAAGCGCACTCCTGTTTAAGTTTTTATTCATACGATTAAAGCTGTTTATTTTACTCGTTCCCCATTTTCAAACTCGATAATGAACGCATCTTTGAATTTTTTCTGGACATCTCTCAGTAATCTCCTCACCTCATCAGGATTATCGGTACTTCCGTATGTATATTTGTAAATTTTGCCGTCTAAATAATAATCAACAGGTTTCAACCCTTTAAATGCAGCTGCACCGTTTTCAATTTTTCGCGATGATGTTAGAAACTGAATTCTGAATTCTTTCCCGTTTTCATCAGCTGACAATGCATGCGAATCGGTGTCCTGTGAAACATTTTCCTGAAAACCACGTGTTCCTGTATTGGTGAATAGGTGGCTCTTTTTGTCATACTCTCTCTTATACTCTCTGAAGCCATTATAAACTGACTGAGCCAAAGAGGACTGTCCTGCTTCACTCTTAAGGTATTTTTCATCCTGTCTGTTGCTTATATATCCCAATTCAACTAGAATACTCGGCATAGCCACCTCTCTCAGCACAAGGAATCCGGCCTGGCGTACATTTCTGTTTACCCTTTTAGAGTTTAACACAAGTTGATTCTGTACTAATGAGGCAAGACGTACACTCTGGTCAAGGAACTCGTTAGCCATAAACTCAAATATTATATATGACTCCGGCTCGTTAGGATTAAATCCTTCATATTTTATAGAATAGTCTTCCTCATACATTATCACAGCATTCTCAGCTTTTGCCACGTCTAGATTATCTTTACTTCTATGCAGCCCAAGAACAAAGGTCTCCACACCTTCAGGCGATGTCCTTTTTCTTTCGAGTGCATTGCAATGAAGAGAAATAAACAGATCGGCACGGGCCTTGTTAGCTATCTCCGCCCTTTTATTTAGTGCCACAAAACGGTCGCTGCTTCGTGTATATATAACATTAACATCGGGGTGATTGCTCTTAATGAGTTTACCCAATTTCAGTCCTACCGAAAGGACAATATCCTTCTCTTTTGAACTCTGCCCTACAGCACCCGGATCCTTTCCCCCATGGCCGGGATCTATAACAACTGTGAATTTACTGTTTTGAGCGAATATCTTATTTACATTGAAGAGTGAAACAGGCAAGCTCAGAAACAGCAAGAAAAGCAACTCTCTACAGTGTTTCATGTGAACCTCTTTTCTGCAAAAATAGACATAAAATTTATATTGAAAACAGTTATTCCGAATTCGCAAAAAGAATTTGCACAACTTTGAAAGAATTTAACAAGAAATAAGCCTCTGCCAAGGTAGAAAGGCATGAAAAAGGAAATAACCAGCAAAAAAATTGAGATGCCAATTATCTCACAGCCTCAGAAATTGTACTACGCAGACAGTCTTCAGCTAGTCAACTAAGGCATCAACTCAGCCAGCTTATCAAACAACTCGTTACCTCTCAAATTCTTTTCTATGATGATCCCCTCTTTATCCAAAAGTACAGTATGAGGAATACCATTAATAGCATACATATCAACCAATGGGCTGTCCCAATATTGCAAGTCGGACATCTGCGGCCAGGTCATATTCAAATCCTTTATCCCCTGAATCCAGTCAGCATGATTTTTGTCAAAAGATACACCTATAACTTCAAAACCTTTTTCCTTATATTTATCATAAGCGGCTACCACGTTAGGCATTTCATTGCGACAAGGGCCGCACCAAGAGGCCCAAAAATCCACTAACACATATTTCCCCTTTCCTGCATAATCAGAAAGTGAGACATCATCTCCTGAACTACTCTTCAACGTAAAATCAACAAATTTTTTCCCTACAGCTACATTTTCAACATTTTCCAGATGCTTCATTATTTTTTTAATTTTCTCTTTACCCTTAAAGTCATCATCTGCCAATGAAAGGATCTCTTTCTGCTGTTCAGGCTCAAACATTGAAGAAGAGTTCAGAAAAATATATTCTCCAAGCTCGTTCTTGATATTATCTTTTATAATGGTGAAAGTCAAATCAGCCAATTGACCTTCAATATTATCGTATGCTTTATTAATTTCAGCCTCCAGAGAGTCGGTCATCTCCCCGGCAGCCTTTGTACTGTTATATTGCTCTATCAGACTTTTTATTTCTTTCCTCAGAATATTCTGTTTCAGCCTGTAATCAGTATAGGCACTATTTATTTTAGTTCCCTTTACAATAATCACGGAATCGAACCTTACATCCAGCTTACCCGGTTCAACCAATATCGGTATTCCGCTTGCCTTCTGCGGATCAACTGATTCATCAAGTATAATAAAACGAAGCTCCTGAACATCAACGATTCCCGAAAAGGAAAACTTTCCGTTTTGAACTATTCCGCTATCAGTTATGATCATAGTATCATCTGCCATTTTTTGCAAATAGACATTTGTCCCTTCGTAAGCCACATCAGCAACAGTACCTTTTATTTTGTATTTGGCGTTGTTTTGGCATGACAGAAAAACGCCCGCTGCTAAAAACAGTAAAATTACTTTTTTCATCTTATATCTTTTTATAGTTAGACAGTAGCAAAGATATGTAAAAAGTCCAGACAAAGAAGGAACTTGCTAATTTTTTTGCACGGTTGCAATAATCAAGAATATTATTCGTTTAAATCATATATTTTAAGCTTCGCAAGAATTAAATATTATCTCATACAGCCTAATATAAGACATATAATAATAACCTGATATGGGTAAGTATCATAATAATAAATTTGAATTAATTGCCGGGGATACTCCCGGCAATGAGCCTTCAGAACTCACATTGTCCTTTTTAAGGCAATTTGCCAGAAGCCTTAAGGTGGAAAAATATCGGGGACTGCAGGTCAAGACACATGATGAAAACTGAATGAATGCGCCCTTTAAAGTAGAGACTCCATTTTACCGGAATAAAGATTTTTCCTATCTTTGAATTTCAAAAAAATAATTTTTTATAGCATATGAGCACAATGGTAGCACCGTCTCTTTTGGCGGCTAATTTTCTTAATCTGAAAAAAGATATTGAAATGCTGAACCGTAGCGAGGCAGACTGGATTCACCTTGATATTATGGACGGTGTTTTCGTTCCCAATATCTCTTTCGGTTTTCCCGTTATCAATCTCTTGCGAAAAATCACTGATAAACCATTGGATGCGCATTTGATGATTGTGCAGCCAGAGAAATTCACCAATGAGATTGCAGCTGCAGGAACTGCTTACATGAATGTTCACTACGAAACCTGCCCCCATCTTCACCGGGTTATACAGAGTATCAGGGCTAAAGGAATGAAACCAGCCGTTACTCTAAACCCGCATACTCCGGTATCTTTACTTGAAAATATACTTCCCGACCTTGACATGGTGTTGCTGATGTCGGTAAACCCCGGATTTGGTGGCCAGCAATTTATTGAACACTCCTTAAAAAAGGTTGACCAGTTAAAAAATATGATTCAAAAAATGGGCACCGCCACTCTTATCGAGGTTGATGGCGGAGTCAATCTTGAGACTGGGAAGAGGCTTGTGGATGCCGGCGCCGATGTACTTGTAGCCGGGAGCTTTATCTTTTCTTCTGATAATCCGGAGGAGGCAATAAGTCAGCTGAAGTCGCTTTAACGCCTCTTTAACCGGCCTTCATCTCTGATTTTTAAACTGCCTGCACCGTTTGTAAGCACCTGCTTGTCAATAGAGTGCTTTTATTTATTGTAATTCACTTTCATGTCTAAATGAAGGTACTGATTGGAAAAACACCCTTCTTTCGTCTATTGATTCCCGTTATAATAGGTATTGCGGCATGTTCAATATTTCCGTGGATAGTACTCTTAACTCCTCTAACTGGCTTGACTGGATTATCCCTGATGCTGTTCTCTTACCGCACAAAAAAGTATAATTTCAGACTCAGATGGCTTTTTGGCGCTGGGGTATTTCTCTTTTTGTTTGCCCTTTCAATACACCAGTATGATGAGCAGGAACATCAAACCAGATTTACCTTTTCCAATGGCGAGCTGAGCTATATTGGCATTGTACAGGATATTCCAGAAAATAAACCCCGATCCATAGCAATAAACATGAAAACAGCATCTCCTACTATGAGGAAAATTATTCTTTACCTGGAAAAAACAGATGAGGCAATGTCTCTGAAACCGGGTGACGAAATTGTTTTTGCCACACAGTTACAACCTTTCCGGAATTTTGGCAACCCTGACGACTTCGACTATTCTAGGTTCATGAAAATAAAGGGTTTTGCCGGATTTGGATTTGTTACTGCCGGCAGCTGGCGTGCAACAGGTAGAAAATCATTCTCAATTCCAATTCTTTCCCAGAATCTCCGTGCCAAAGCACTTGATTTTTACCTCAGATTCAACCTCGACAGAGATGCATACGCTTTATTGTCAGCAATTACTCTTGGTTATAAAGCATACCTGACCGATGATATGAAGGAGGCGTTCAGGGCATCAGGAACTTCGCATGTATTGGCCGTTAGCGGATTGCATGTAGGTATTATATATATTATTATCAATACTATGTTTGCTTTTCTTGGCAAAACAGGAAAAAGTTTTAACATAAGGCAATGGCTGGTAATACTTTTACTTTGGGGATATGCGTTCATTGCCGGGATGTCTGCTTCGGTAATACGTGCTGCAATAATGCTCACTATATACTGCCTTGGAAGAATCAGTAAGGGAAGGGGATTTACATACAACACACTGGCTGCAGCTGCTTTTCTCATACTTATTTTCCGTCCATTCTTCATTTTCGATATTAGTTTTCAGATGAGCTTCGGAGCAGTTTTTGCTATCCTTTATTTTAATCCTAAGATAAATAGTCTTTATCGTCCTGCAAACAGAGTGGCAACATATATATGGGAGTTGCTAACTGTGTCAGTATCGGCACAACTGGGCGTTTTCCCTCTGGTCCTTTACTATTTCGGGACATTCCCAACATATTTCTTTATAACTAACATTCTGGTAATACCAATGATTGGATTAATTATCTATGGAACCCTTCCACTTGCTGCAATGGGAGCACTCAATTTCCTGCAGTCTGATATACTGGAACATTCATATAATTTTTTCCAATGGATTGTGAAGATACTTGCCGAAGCAACATTAAAAATTGTATATATTTCTGAATCAATCCCTTTTGCGCAAATATCGGATATTCACATTACACTATTCCAACTTATAGTGCTCACGTTTATTATCTTTACCTTTACCCAATTTCTCTATTCAAAACGGCCTGGAAATCTCATAATATCACTTTCTGCTATTTTATTATTTCAACTTACCATAACGCACAACATTATGTCTATGCCTTCTCCAAAAATAGTTGTATTTAATCATTCCAGTAAAAGCGATATAGCCGTGGTTGTCAAAAACAGACGCATTTTTGTGGAGGTTCCTCACAACGGACTGCTACCTCATCCCGAAAAAAGTATTCTTCGTATTTCGGATGATTATTTCGACAATTACATCGGCCGGGAGAGGTTTAATACTGATATACTTATACTTTCGCAAAAAAGATATTTTAATATTGAACAAATACATAACATTTTTAACCCGTCCACAATTGTTTTGGACAGCTCTCTACCGCGTTTTACAGCAAAAAAAATGGAGATGGAATGCATCCGGTTGGGTATAAAGGTTCACGATGTGGCGCAAAACGGGGCTTTTTCAGTAAATTTTTAGTAATTTTGTCGCTCATCATCTAAAGGGTGCAGATTAAAATGAACTTTACAAAATCCATCTCCCATGTTATCAAACCCAAGAGAGTGAAGCAGATAATGGAGTCTGTCGACAGGTCCGAAAAGATCGTTATCACCACTCACCTCTCCCCCGATGGAGATGCGTTGGGAGCCTCTCTTGCTTTATTTCATTATCTGAAGGCAAAGAGAAAAAAGGTGAGGATTATTGTCCCCAACTCCTTTCCCTATTTTCTTAAATGGATGGAGGGTGCAAACGAAGTTGAAGTGTATGAATACAATCCCGCAGCCGGGCAACATATACTTCGGTCGGCTGATCTGATTTTTGCTCTCGATTACAACATCTCAAAAAGAGTTGGAGACATGGCGCCCTTCCTCGAAAATTCACTAGCGAAAAAAATTCTTATCGACCACCACCCTTTCCCCGGTGATAACTTCGATATAATTGTATCTCATCCCGAAATATCCTCCACAAGTGAACTCATATTCAGGCTGCTCTTTCAAGCCGGAAAATATGACGAGATAACACAAGCCGGGGCGGAATGTATCTATTGCGGCATGATGACAGATACCGGCGGGTTCACCTACAACTCAAGTGATCCTGAGATATTTGAGATCATCAGCATGTTGCTGCGTAAAAAAATAGACAAGGATACCATCTATTCGCGGGTATTTCACAACTTTACTGAAAACAGGTTTCGCCTTTTAGGCTTCACACTGTCGCAGAGAATGGAGATTTATCCTGAACTTCATGCTGCCCTTCTATACCTCTCAAAGGACGACCAGGGACAATTTCGCATCAACAAAGGTGATACAGAGGGATTTGTAAATTATCCGCTCAGCATCAAAAATATCATATTTTCTACATTCATCCGAGAAGAGGAAGGACTGGTAAAACTATCGTTTCGTTCCCAGAACTCATTCCCTTGCAACGAGTTTGCAGCGGAATTCTTTAACGGTGGTGGGCATCTGAATGCTTCAGGAGGAGAACATATTGGTTCATTAGAAGAGGCGCTTCGTATTTTTTCAGACGGACTCAAAGCATATGAAGATAAGCTTCGAAAAGCCAACAACGAACTTTAACCCATTTTTAAGAATAGATAATGTTTATTTCGGTGTAATAGATGTGTTTTTTACGTAGATTGTTTAATTTTGTAACTTGGATTTCGGTGTACGGATTTTTTTAATATTGAATTAATTTTATGAAGAAAATAAATATAATTCCTTTTTTGCTCATCGGGCTGCTGATTCTAATAATTTCTTGCAATGACAGGAAGTCGTATGCCGACTACCTGAAAGATGAATCAAGGGCAATCAACCTGTTTATTGCAAAGAACAATTTTGCTATCCTGGACAAATTCCCTGAAAATGGCAAGTTCGAAGAAAAAGAGTTTTATAAAGAGCCGAATACAGGAGTTTACTTTAACATAATCTCTTACGGAGATACAACTGATAGCAAACAGTGGAGGGTACAGTGGAGAGAGAAGGTGTTTATTCGTTTCAAAGGGTTGCAATATTTTATGTCTAACGACACTATAAGGTATTCCAATTCTCAGAGCACCTTCCCCGAAGAGCTTGAATTTTTAGGCCCTGTTACTTCATCTAACAAGAACAGCTACGGAACCCCGGCGTGGGCTGTGCCTCTGTTATATATAGGCCATAACGGAAAGGTAAAAATGATTGTGCCTTTCGAGGTGGGATCTTCTTACGACAGGTCTCAATACCAACCAACATATTACGATGAGGTTTCATACAGGTTTGAAAATCATATAAACAAGTGATTGGCTGACGGAAATATTCATTAAAACAGAAAATGGACGTCAGATTATCTTTTTTCGCATCATTCAGGTTCAAAATAATTTAGAAAATCAGAATCCATATGACATTGATTAAATCAATATCCGGCATCAGAGGGACAATAGGTGGTGCAACAGGAAACAACCTCACTCCACTCGACATAGTGAAGTTTACTGCTGCCTATGCAACATTTATTAAAAATTCATTACAGGTGAAGAAACCTGTAATAGTAGTAGGCCGCGATGCCCGAATCTCAGGTGAGATGGTACACCGCATAGTCACTGGGGCCCTCATGGGGATGGGCTGCAACGTAACTGATATTGGAATGGCTACTACCCCCACAACAGAGATAGCAGTAATAAAGGAAAACGCCTCCGGAGGAATAATTATCACGGCTAGTCATAACCCAAAGCAGTGGAATGCGCTGAAACTCCTTAATAACAAAGGGGAATTTCTTAATGCGGATGAGGGGCAACAGATTCTCGCCATTGCCGAAGAAGAAGATTTTGCATTCTCTCAGGTAGATGATCTGGGTATAATTACACAGAAGCAATATCTTCACGAACATATTCAAAGTGTTCTGTCCCTGGAACTGGTAGATAAAGAAGCTATTAAAGCTGCCAATTTCCGTGTAGCCATAGATTGTGTAAACTCTGTAGGAGGAATTGCAATCCCTGAATTACTCTATGCCTTAGGAGTTAAAGAGATATTTAAGCTTCACTGTGCACCACATGGTAATTTCTCACATAATCCTGAGCCACTACCTCAACACCTGACAGAGCTCTCTTCACTTACAAGAAGCTCTAAGGCAAACGTTGGATTCGCGGTTGACCCTGACGTGGACCGGCTTGCCATCTATTGTGAAAATGGTGAACCTTTTGGCGAAGAGTATACACTTGTAGCCGTTTCAGACTACGTTTTGCAAAATACTCCGGGCAACACTGTCTCCAACCTGAGCTCAAGCCGCGCCTTAAGAGATGTCACACTTGAGAGAGGCGGAGAATACCATGCGGCAGCCGTTGGTGAGGTTAATGTTGTTGCCAGGATGAAAGAGGTGAACGCTGTGATTGGTGGAGAAGGTAACGGAGGGGTTATCTATCCCGCCTCACACTACGGACGGGACGCACTTGTTGGTGTTGCTCTTTTTCTTACACACCTCGCTAAATCGGGTAAGAAACCATCTGAGCTGAAAAAGATATATCCCTCATACTATATGGCTAAACAGAAGGTAGAACTCACACCCGAAATAGATACTGACTCTGTTCTTGAAAAGATGAAAGAAAAATTCAGCGACCAGCAGGTAACTGATATCGATGGAGTGAAGATAGATTTTCCGGACAAATGGGTCCACTTGAGAAAGTCCAATACTGAACCAATTATACGCGTTTACTCTGAGGCACACTCTATGGAGGAGGCAGAAGAGATAGGTAAAGATATAATAAACCTTATTAAAGAACTCACCTAATATAGCATAACAGTCATATGTTTTTATCACTCAATTGCCACATCATCTTTTTGACGTGGCAATTGAATTAAATAGACAGGATATGAAAGATGCATTAATTAGCCGCGAAGACCTGAGGAAGCTGCATCCCGTGTTCCGTGGAAAATATGGAGATAAGATCATCGATTTTGGTGTAAAAATATCTGCCTTACATGTTCCGAATGAGATTTACAATAGATCAAAACACCTTACAGGCCCGGCTTTCTGCAAGGATGTTTTGGATAATCTGGAAATTATCAGGACTATCAAAAATTTGGAAATTCTGGATAACTGCAAGGGCAGCCCTTTTATTACTGTATCAAATCATGCCTACGGACATATCGATGGTATTGCAGCTATCGAGACGGTAGGCAGCCATGTGGAGAATTACAAAATGATGGTAAACGTAATTCTGGGATTAATTGACACTATGGCAGAGAATTTTATTACAGTTAATCCGATGAAATATGCAGAAAAGAACAGTATCACCTATGCCGGCATAAGAGAAAGCATTTCGCATGTGCGGAAAGGGTATCCGCTTGGTTTTTTCCCTGCTGGAGCAGTGTCAAATATGGTTTTAAAAAATGGGAAAATCGTTATAGAAGACCGGGAGTGGCAGCCGGCTGTACTGAAGATTATTCAAAAGGTAAAGGTACCCGTTATCCCAATGCATATATCAGGCAGAAACAGCCTTTCGTTCTATTTTTCGAGAATATTCGGATGGAAAGTCCGAAACCTCAGGTTATGCCACGAAATGTATAACAAAAAAGGGAAAGAGATAGTCATCACCTTCGGTGAACCCATTACACCCGATGTTATTGAACTGTTTGAAGATGACACTAAAAGCCTGGGAGAATTTCTGAAAGCAAAAACATACGCTTTAGGAAAAAAATAAATTAATTGCTATCTTTGTTAATCTCAAACAGTACAACAGCCACACTTATGGTAAAGCATTCAATACAACAGGTGAAACAACGTTTTGGTATCATAGGCAATGATGCCATGCTTGATCGTGCCATTGATGTAGCCTTACAGGTGGCTCCAACCGACCTGTCGGTACTTATCACCGGAGAGAGCGGAACCGGAAAAGAAAATTTTCCTCAGATCATACATCAATACAGTAACCGCAAGCATGGCCCCTACTTTGCCATAAATTGCGGGTCCATCCCCGAAGGGACCATTGATTCGGAACTTTTCGGACACGAAAAAGGCTCTTTCACAGGTGCTACGGGAACCAGGAAAGGCTACTTTGAAGTAGCCGATGGAGGTACACTCTTCCTTGATGAAGTAGGAGAACTGCCTCTTTCAACTCAGGCACGCCTTCTCCGAGTGCTGGAAAGCGGAGAGTTTATAAAAGTAGGCTCATCGAAGGTTGAAAAAAGTAATGTTCGTGTAGTCGCTGCCACCAACCTCGATATGGTGAAAGCTGTAGAGATAGGGAAATTTCGCGAAGACCTCTATTATCGCCTGAACTCGGTGCCTATACGCATCCCCCCGTTGCGCGACAGGAAAGAAGATATCCCTCTCCTGTTCCGTAAGTTCGCAGGCGACTGCAGTGAAAAATATATGATGCCACCCATCACTCTTTCGGAAGATGGCAGGGAGATGCTGAAGAACTATCGCTGGCCAGGCAATGTCCGTCAATTGAAAAATATAACTGAACAGGTTTCGATCATCGAACAAGAACGCATGATCACAACTGATATCCTTCAGAAGTATCTGCCTTACAACGAAGTAGGCATGCTGCCTGTTTCGGTTTCCCAGATTCAGGGAAGGGAGCATAAACTGTTTGCAAACGAACGCGAGATTCTTTACCAAGTGCTTTTCGATATGAAAAAAGATATTACCGATCTCAAACAGGCAGTTAAGAGTATTATGAAAGATTCATCACACGTTCAGCATTCAGCATCTTTCGACTCCTCATCCTCCGATATCCACCAGTCGTCAATTATTACAAATGACAATAAAAGGGTGTCAGTACCCATGAAATATGAAGTTGTCCCACAAAAAATATCCATTGACGAGCCCGACAAGAATGATATCCAGGAAGCTACTGAATATGAAGAGGCCGCATTATCAATCAGCGAGGTAGAGAAAGAGATGATAGCTAAAGCACTGGAACGCCATAACGGAAAGAGGAAACTTGCCGCAAACGACTTGGGTATCTCGGAACGTACTCTTTATCGCAAAATCAAGGAGTACAACCTATAAGATCAAAAAGCAACTAACCATAACAGATTTCAAACTATCAGAGCCTACATCTTCCTCACTTCTGAATTCAGATCTATAAAGGGAAAAAACTGATTAATCGTATGAAACAGAGTATTTACATTCTCATTTTGTTGTTTGCATTGAACTCATGCAAAATATCCTACTCTTTCAGGACAGCTTCTATAGATTATAATCTTACCAAAACGCTATATATAGGACATTTCATCAATCAGGCTCCACTGGTGTATCCACCTCTTGAGCAAAGATTCAATGAAGAGATGAAGGATATGTTCACCCGCAACACGCGCCTTCAGCTGGTTGACAGGAACGGCGATATGGAGATTGAGGGCGAGATAGTGGGATACGAGCTTACACCTTTGGCTGTACAAGAGGATGCTTTTGCTTCAGAAACACGACTTACCATGACTGTAAGGATGCGTTTCAGGAACAATAAGACAGATGCTCCCGAAGTTGAGGAGAGATTCTCTGCAAACAGAACCTTTCCCAGTAATACTTTGTTCGATACAGTTCAGGATCAACTTATTAAAGAGCTTACTGATGAGATTATAGATCAGATATTTAATGCTACAATGGCTAACTGGTAACAATATGCAAAAAGAAGATCTGTATACTCTTATCTCCAATCCCGGCACACTGGATATCGCAACTTTGGATAAACTTGAAGAGGTGATAAATGAATACCCATATTTTCAAACTTCAAGGCTTTTGCTTACAAAGAACCTTAAAGTAACAGATAATGAAAGGTATAACGAAGAACTTGGAAGAACAGCTATTCTGTGTGCAGACAGAAAAAGACTGTTTTACCATATTTTTAATGATGATTATAAAGGACTTATGGCAAATCAGAAAAAGCCCGATTGTGAGACAGGCGACAGGACTGAGGAGCTGCTGGAGTCGTTTCTCTCATCTCTATCTAAGAGTAAACCGTCACAGTCATGCATTGATGATGCAGAGTTGAATATTGTTTCTACCGACTATTTATCATATCTCAATCATCTGGGTGTTAACATGGTGACTGAACAGGCAAAAGGCCAAAAGCTTCAGCATCACGATATCATAGATGCTTTTATAGAAAAAGCAGAAAATGACGCAATTTTTATACCAGGAGAAAAGGTTCCGGACAGTATTGCTCTGAGCTCAGGTAGTGAGAATGAAGATGAAGATGAAACAGGTGAGTTCCTGACCGAAACGCTGGCAAAAATATACATCAAACAGAAAAAATATGAGCAGGCACTCACAATAATTAAAAGAGTAAGTTTGAATTTTCCAAAAAAAAGTGCTTACTTTGCAGACCAAATTCGTTTTCTTGAGTTATTGATTATTAACGATAATAAAAAAAACAAATAAAATATGTATATTTTTATTACAATCCTTATCTTGCTTGCGTCCATCCTGATGATTCTGGCTGTTTTGGTACAGAAATCGAAAGGTGGAGGCCTTGCTAGCGGCTTCTCGTCATCGAACCAGATCATGGGTGTACGGAAAACGACCGACTTCCTGGAAAAATTCACCTGGACACTGGCCGGTATTGTGATTGTTCTTAGCATCTTAACGGCTAAATACACAGCCTCACGCACAAATGCTCCACAATCACAGGTAGAAGTGCAGCAAACTGCACCGCTTAGCCCATCAACAGCTCCGGATGTGGCCCCGGGTATGCCTGTTCCTTCACAGGTGCCTGCTCAGCCTACACCCGAAGAGGGAACGCCGGCCGAGTAATCCGGTCAGCAAAAATCTAAAAATATAGAAGTTGGGCCTGTGTTCAACTTCTTTTTTATTTGCTTAACTTTCGCAGCTATAACTGGTGATATGTTTTAGCAATTTGCGAAGGTTTAATGAATGAGCCCACTTTAATAAGTTATTTAAATCTAATTTCAACAATACTTGAACAGGGTAGTGATTTTTGAACATCCCTAAAAAAACTGAGATCTGATTATGCAAAAGTTCTATTTAATTTTATTACTGATTTTTCCACTGACAGCTAAAGCACAGATTATCACTTACGATACAATCAGAGTATCTCCGAATGACGAACGCAATATCCATCTCTACCAACAACGAAAAAAGACGGATAATAAAACATATCATTCAGCAAGCAGAGATAATAAAGATAACCACATACCGGCATTCGATAAAAGTAAACTTCGTTTTGGTGCAGACTTTGGCCTTTCGATAAGCCATAACTTCACAAATATTGGACTAGGCCCTCAGCTGGGATATCAATTCAACAACCATTTAATGGCAGGAGCCGGGATTAAATATTATTACAAAAGGTCAAAAACGTATGATTATGAAATAAAAAACAATCTGCTTGGGGCAAACGTATTTGGTTATTTTTACCCTGTACGTTTTATCACAATATTCATACAGCCGGAGATAAACTACACCTGGTCTGAATTAAGGCCCGAATCACATGAAGAATCCATTTCTAGCAGGGGATACGCGCCGTCACTGGTAGCAGGTGCCGGATTCAGGCTTGAAAGTTCGCATGTAACATTAAACTACGACTTGATGCAACACACCAATTCACCTCATCCAAGCGGGCTTTATCTCGGTATTTCAGCATTTTTCTAACCCACACCATCCCCTGATAGCTATTGTTGAAAAAAGAGAGTGTTCTTATTTGAAGGCGAGTTCAGAAAAGAGCTGATTAGTGGTCTTATGCCAGTCAACATCGCAGGAGTTATGTCACACAGAAATACCATTTATGTAACGAATAATGCATACTGTCACCGGTTTCAGATAGTTAATGAAACGCAGTGATACAAAGAACACAAATTTTTATCTGATCACAATATCCCTTATAATTGGAAGCCCGGCATGATCGTTTAATTTTTTAATCAGCCCCTCCTTGTTCATCAACAGCTCTGCACGAAGAACAGCCGATGTAAGTTGCACATAGAGGACACCCCGATTGAAATATACATTTCCGGTATATTTTGACACAGCCTCTCCCAGGACTTCACCCCACCCTCTTATGGCGCGGTGTTCAGCCATCTTGTTCTTCAAGGCACTGTTTTCTTCAAAAAAGTCTGAAAGTGCCTTCGATAAAGGTTGTGTATTTTTCTTCAACATGCGATCTTAATCATTCATAGGTTTTATCTCTCCGTCTACTACTGAGAAAATTTGAGATGAATTATGTATCCTTTCCAGAATTTTATCAAGCGAGCCTCTATTGGTGTCAGATATGAAAATTTGTCCAAACCCAGGGCCCGAAACAAGTTTAACAATCTCTTCCACCCTGTTGGCATCAAGCCTGTCGAAAATATCATCGAGCAACAATATTGGAGTAGTATTCCCTGTTTGCAACAGAAAATGAAATTGTGCCAACTTGAGTGATACAAAATATGTTTTGTTCTGACCTTGAGAGCCCACTTTTTTTATGGGGTAACCATTTAACAGCATCTCAAGCTCATCACGGTGTACACCCACAGTAGTGTGCCCAAGTATTATGTCACGCTGCCGGTTTGAGTATAGCATTTTGCTAAAATCACCATCATTTAACGGAGAAATATAATCGAATGAAACACTCTCACCCGATTGACTGATCCGGGAGTAAAAATCGTTGAAGATAGGTGTAAATTCCCTGATAAAATCTTTCCTCTTTCGGTAAATGAATGTGCCATCTTCAACCATTTGATCTTCCCAGAGTTCAAGCAAGGTAAAATCTATATACCTCTCTTCGTTTTTCAGAAGCACATTCCTTTGCTGCAGAGCTTTCGTATATCTTACCAGTGCACGAAGATACTCTTTATCAAACTGGGATACGGCAATGTCCATAAACTTGCGGCGCACTTCGCTTACCCCGGTAATCAGTTCGTTATCGGCCGGAGACACCATTACCAGAGGAATCAAGCCAATATGATCAGAAAGCCTTTCATACTCCTTCTTGTTACGCTTAAACTGCTTTTTCTGCCTTCTACGTATTCCACAATATATCTCTTCATTCGAAGCATCTTCGAACTCGTATCTTCCCTGCAACATGCATACATCCTCATCATGCTTGATAATCTGAGAATCGACAGGATTGGTATAACTTCTGCAGAACGACAGGTAATAGACCGCATCAAGCAAGTTTGTTTTCCCCATTCCATTGTCACCTATAAAACAGTTTATCTTCGGAGAAAATTGCAGTTCTGCCTGGGCAAGGTTCTTATAATTTATTATTGACAGTTCTTTTAATATCATCCTTTTATTCCTCTATCAACAAGCGTTGAAGGTCTTCTGGAGAAATATTCATCTTCAGGCGTCCCTGTGAAGCAAATGAAATCTTACCCCTCTCTTCTGAAACAATGATAACTTTAGCATCAGTCTCCTGTGAGATGCCTAACCCGGCTCTATGCCTCAACCCTAGATGAGTTGGAATATTTGGATTTTGAGAAATGGGCAGTATGCATCCGGCAGCCTTGATTTTTGTTCCTACAACAATCATTGCGCCATCGTGCAATGGACTGTTTTTAAAAAAAATATTCTCTACTAGCCGCGATGATATATCAGCATTCACAATTTCTCCAGTCTGTTCATAAAGTCCCAAATGAATGTCGCCCTGAATAGCTATAAGTGCACCGGTATTGGCTCTCGACATATTCATGCAGGCAAGCACTATAGCAGTAAGATGAGAGTTGTCTTTCTTCTGCTTTTCACTTGGAAAAAACAGCTTGGTGATGAAATTCCATCCTCTTTTAGATCCTAAAGACATCAGAAAACGGCGTATCTCATCCTGGAAAAGAATTACAAGCAAGAACAATCCCACACTCACAAACTGATCGAGAATGGAACCAAGCAGAACCATATTGAAAACTCGAGACACCAGAATCCAGATCACCATAAACACCAGAATCCCAATGAACAGAGGACGTAAGCCGGAAATTTTTACCAGCCTGAAGAGGTAATAAAGAAGAAACGCTACCAGAAGTACGTCTATGAAATCTTTTATTCCGAAGTGTGCAAACATACAAATTATGTGTCAAATTCTGCTATCTTCCCGACAATTCTTATGCATTCCACAGCCTCTTTCACATCGTGAACCCGTAAGAAAGAGGCACCGGAGAGCAGGGCAACTGTATTAAGCACTGATGTGCCGTTTAGACTTCCTTCCGGAGTGGATTGGAGCAACTTGTAGATCATCGACTTTCTCGATATACCTACCAGTATCGGCTCTTCAAAGATATGAAAATATTTCAGATAAGCCATCAATTCATAGTTTTGAGATAGGGTTTTACTAAATCCGAAACCCGGATCAATAATTATATCGTTAACTCCAAGGAGATTCAGCTTTGCCTTGCGTTCTGAAAAATAGTAGAGAATCTCCTGAATAAAATTTTCATAATCTGTAAACTGTTGCATTGTTTGAGGTACTCCTCTCATATGCATAAGTATATAAGGCACATTCAGTTCTGCCACAACCGGGAACATGCGGCTATCTATCTGGCCCCCCGAAATATCATTTATTATGTTCACTCCATACTTCTCTACCGATTGCTTTGCCACATCGGCATGAAAGGTATCAACGGAGATTATGGCATCGGGAAATTCATTTCGCACCAACTTCAGTGCAGGCATCAGTCTTCCAGCCTCCTCATTTGCCGTTAGGAAAGAAGAAGCCGGGGTAGTGGACTGTGCCCCTATATCGATAATGGTTCCACCCTCTTCAAGTATCTGATGGCACCTTTCTATAATCTCGGTTTCCGAGTTCTTTCTGCTTCCGGAGAAAAAAGAATCTGGAGTAATATTTACAATCCCCATCACCAATGGTGTGGAGAGATCTATCAACTCTCCTTTTATGTTAATGGTTTTCTTCATTCTTCCTTTTTTCATCTTGTACTGTTTCTCTCCATCTATCAAATAAATCAATATGGCATTAAAGGACAGAGTCCGGATCCTGAAAAGGGTAATCTATTGTAAAGTGCAATCCCCTACTCTCCTTTCTGGCCATGGCCTGTTTAATGACCATATAACCCACTTTTATAATATTACGCAATTCACAAATATCGCGTGACACTACTGAGCGCTGGAAAAAATCCTCTGTCTCCCTGAACAGAATATCCAACCTGTCCAATGCACGCTGCAGACGAAGATCTGAACGTACTATTCCCACATAAGACGACATAATCTGCCCTACCTCCTTATAACTCTGCGTAATAAGCACCATCTCTTCAGGTGATGTTGTCCCTTCTGCATTCCATGGCGGTATATTCTCCTGAAACCCAAATTTTTTGAAGAGAGGGAGCGAATGCCTGGCTGCTGCGTCAGCAAAAACAACTGCCTCTATTAACGAGTTGGAGGCAAGCCTGTTAGCACCATGAAGGCCGGTACAGGCACACTCTCCGTTTGCATACAAACGGCCAATGCTTGTTTCTCCGTTTATATTGACCTTTATACCTCCGCACAAATAATGCGCAGCGGGAGCAACCGGAATCATATCTTTTGTAATATCTATACTATAGGAGAGACATTTTTTGTAGATGCCTGGAAAGTGATTACGGGTCTCTTCAGGGTCTTTATGTGTAACATCCAAATAAACATGTTCATAACCACGTTCTTTCATCTCCGTATCAATTGCCCTTGCTACTATATCGCGAGGCGCGAGTGACCCCCGTTTATCATATTTATGCATAAACTCCTTACCCTCAATCGTTTTTAGTGTCCCCCCATAACCTCGCATAGCCTCTGTTATAAGAAAAGAAGGACGTGCTCCGGGATGATAAAGTGCCGTGGGATGAAACTGCACAAACTCCATTCCTTTTATCTCACCCTTTGCCCGTGCTACCATAGCAATGCCATCACCTGTAGCAACAAGCGGATTGGTTGTTGTTTGATAGACCGACCCGATACCACCGGTAGCCATCATTGTAACACGCGAAAGGAATGTATCAATTTCGTTTGTATCCTGATCAAGGATATAGGCTCCGTAACACTCAATACCGGGTGTATGACGCGTTACCACCTGTCCTAAATGATGCTGAGTAAGTATTTCTATAGCGAAATGATGATCTAACACATCAATATTGGGATGATTCCGGACAGCTTCTATCAAACTTACCTGTATTTCCGCTCCGGTACTGTCTTTATGATGAAGTATTCGAAATTCAGAATGGCCGCCTTCTCGATGAAGGTCGAAATTTCCCTTGTCGTCTTTATCGAAATCCACCCCCCAGCTAATCAACTCCTTTATTTGAGCGGGTGCTTCACGAACCACTTTCTCCACTACACGAACATCACAGAGGCCACCACCGGCATCAAGTGTATCAGCGATATGTTTCTCAAAATTGTCCCATGGATTTGTTACCGAAGCTATTCCTCCCTGTGCATAAAATGTATTTGCATCCTCAAGCGAATTTTTCGCTACAATTGCCACTCTTCCCTGCTTTGCCACTTTCAGTGCAAAGCTCATTCCGGCAATACCTGAACCAATTACCAGAAAATCATACCTGTAAACCATCTTTTTCCTCTTTTGATTATTTTCACAACAGAGTGCAAATGTACACAATTCTCACGGTTTTTGTCCTCAGACAACCATTTTGATGATATAAAAGACTGAAGTGGCTCTCAATTCAGATTAAAAATTAAATTCATAAGAATATTTATCACAAAAATTCTGTAAATTGCACATTAAAATATTATATCTGACGTTATAACCAAACATTACATACAAATGATCCCTATAAATTCACCAATGCAACAGAAAGAGGATTATATTTAAGTTAAATAAACCAGTTTGATTTGTATATTTCATACATTTTATTTCCTTTGTATATTATAGCAAAGTTGTTGTTTAGCACAACTTTATTGGGCCTTTAAACCAAAATAAAGTTTTAATGAGATTCTGTAGTAAACGGCCAAATCATTATACTGTTGTAAAATTAAATTATTATTGTATGAAACACTTATTACAACTACTCCTGCTCTTTTGCTTCCTTCCGGCTTTGAATCTCTTCTCCGGAAATATTGAGCAGTCTGATTCAACATTAGTACTTAGAGGGAGGGTACTAGGTGGTGATACAAACCAGCCATTGCCCAATGCAAGTATAACCGTACAACAGGTGAAAGTTTCCAGTGTAACCAACCAAGATGGATACTTCTCTATAAGAGTACCGGAGTCTACACTGAATAAACAGCTGATTATACACTATCTGGGGTATGAAAACAAGGAAATTCCAATAGTTACCCTTATCAATAATCCAAATAATCACATTACCCTTATCCCCGCTCCAATTCAATTGAGCGAGTTGCTTGTGGTTTCTGGTGAAGGTAAAAGCCTTATAAAAGATGCATTGCAGCGTATTCCCCAGAATTACTCCTCAGATCCCAATATGATGGTGGCTTTTTACCGTGAATCGGTTAAAAAAGGATCAAATTATATCTCTCTTGTAGAAACAGTATTGGATGTTTACAAGGCATCTTACAGATCGTACAGCAACGATCAGGCAAAGATCTACATTGGACGGAAAGCCACTGATATATCACCGCGCGATACAGTGTTACTTAAATTTCAGGGAGGAATCAGTGATGCTCTGATGCTCGATATTGCCAAAAACCCGGAGGTTGTATTTGGCACAGATGCGTCAGAATATCAGTTTCATATTGAAGGATTGGTAAATATCAACAACAAGCCTCACTACATTGTTTCATTCACTGAGTATGAAGGAATAAAAGATATCCTTTTCAGAGGGAAAATATACCTTGATGCGCAAACCCTTGCTTTTGCACGAATGGAATTCAACATGAACGTGGAAGGCCGAAAAGATGCAGCGAACATTTTTATCAGGCGAAAACCGTCTAAAATGAGGGTGGAAGTGAATAAAGCACATTATGTGGTCGATTTTATTGAATATAACGGGAAATGGTATTTTAATTACAGCAGCACTGAAGTTGCGTTTCGTGTACGATGGACAAACCGATTCTTTGGACTGTTTGCAACCACTTACACTATTGCCTCGGAAATAGCCATTACAGATAGGTATAGTGACAATGTGGTTAAGTTTGCACGTGACGAACGTATCCACTCTACAGATGTAATTGCTGAACGTGTTGAATATTTTCTGGATCCTAACTTTTGGGGGGAGTACAACGTTATTGAACCCGATCAACAGATCGCCGATGCAATTAAAAGACTGAGTGGTAAATTACAGCGACGCAAACAATAAACATACTAAACTGTTTGTAATTATAAAATTTAAACGTACCTTTGCAACCCAATTATTTATATATGTAATAATTTTTACAAACAAGTATGTATTTAGATTCTGCTAAAAAGAAGGAAATCTTTGCCCAATACGGGAAGTCTAACACTGATACTGGCTCACCTGAAGCGCAGATAGCATTGTTTTCATACCGTATTTCGCATTTGACTAATCATTTGAAGTCAAACAAAAAAGATTATAACACGGAAAGAGCACTGAGAATTTTAGTAGGTAAACGTCGCCGTTTACTTGATTACCTCATTGAAAAAGACATTGAAAGATATCGTTCAATTATCAAAGAGTTAGGTATAAGAAAATAATTTTCTCAAAAGAAAAAATGAAGAGGGTAAAAGTATAATTTTATCCTCTTTTTTTTATTTTTTT
>NZ_DIQL01000015.1:55094-87944 GCF_002427225.1 Proteiniphilum sp. UBA5463
TTTTTATTTTTTTTCTTAAACAAGGCAAATTTTTTACTCAAAATATATTGTTCTCTATTACAGGGTTATATCTGAATAGACATGTTTGAACAAAGCAAAAACATATTGTAAAACTATGTTTTATAATATGTTTTTTTGTTTTGCATATTCAAAAATGTGGCTTACCTTTGTATCGATAACCTAAAACAATCTTTTTTACCTTAATGCTGATATCACGTTAACCATTACAAAAGAGGCCTTCTCGATCGAGGTGGCCTCTTTTTTTATTGATGGCGGCTTATTTTAAAGTAAAAGCAGCTTTAGATATGGCCAGATCAGCTTTTGAAACCAAAAAATCTATTTGTCAAACTTCTGATGACAATATTGGAGTAAAAATTTCAATGCGTATAAAGCTTTATAAATATACTGTTTCTATGTTCCGTGGGGCACCCGGATCACACGTAGAGCGTTAAACCTGATTAGCAGAAGACAAGAAAGCTTGTCTTCTGCCATAAAGAGCAAAAGTTGAACAGAGTCAAATATCCAACTTTAAAATTGCCTCCCTAATTTTTGTTAAATTTCAATTTCGTTTAAATAATTAAATAAATTACAGCTATATTTGAGCTTAGTAATATATTATTTTCGCAATTTGAATAGATACTATGAATAAAATACTAATTCTGATCGACTACTCCAGTGAGTTCAGCCGCCGCCTGCTAAAGGGACTGATTCAATATTCAAAAGAACACGGCCCATGGATCTTCTACCGGCTGCCTGCTTATTATAAAACTCTCTATGGCGAAGAAGGTATTGTTGAATGGGCAAAAGAATGGGAGGCCGACGCAATTATAGCAAGATGGGACCAAGAAGGAGCTAATCTTCTAGCTACTCTAAACATTCCAATACTTCTTCAAAACTACAAGGAACGTAGCCCATACTTCTCCAACCTGACCGGAGACTATATTGGGACCGGACAAATGGCAGCAAAATTTTTCATCAAAAGGCGTTATAGAAATTTTGCTTTCTACGGTAACAAAGGCGTTGTCTGGTCAAGAGAAAGAGCGGAAGGTTTCTGGAAAGAGGTAGAGAAAGCCGGCGGTAATTATTACTATTTCGAGAGTGAGAACCTGAATGGTGAACAGTGGAGTAAAAGCCATATTCAACTTGACGAATGGTTATTATCGTTACCAAAACCTGTGGGATTATTCGCCTGTGACGATAGCTTTGCACTCCAGGTTTCAGAGATATGCAAGATAAATAACATCAAAATTCCTGAAGATATTTCCTTATTGGGGGTTGACAACGACGAGTTGATATGCAATTTGTCAGATCCTCCTATTTCATCCATCATGACAGATGTGGAAAAAGGCGGTTATGAGGCAGGTAGATTAATTGACAGGTTCATTAAAAGAGAGATAACGGAGCCTTTCGATATAATTATCCGACCAACAAGATTTGAATTAAGAAAATCGACAGAAAAGTATGATATATCGAATGAATATATATCCGAGATAGTGAATTTTATTGAAGACAACTTCACAACCGACATCAACATAGATTCATTTTCCGAAATGGTACCTTTATCCCGCCGAAACCTTGAGGTGAAATTCAAAGACGAAATGGGAATCTCAATTTATCAGTTTATTTTAAGCTGCAGGATAGATTATTTCGCCCATCTATTGTTAACCACAGACAGGACATTATTTGACCTGGCTTTAGAGTCAGGATTCAATGACTGCAAAAACATATCCCGTATTTTTAAAAAAATGAAAGGCTGTACACCTATCGAATATCGTAAAAAGTATAGTGATCATGATAATGAATAACGTTTTTTGAAAACACAATTACGTTTTTAAAGCATTATTGAAAAATATAAGAAATAATTTTGTGTATTCAAGTCATTTTGAAGCACGGTCTTCATATTGTTTTAAAAAATTAATTTAAAAATGAGCACTAAACCTCAAATTAATCAAGTCCGGAATAAAAGCACCACTATCAAGTCTATGATTATTCTGGCACTCCTGTTTTTTATCTTCGGACTGGTATCCTGGGTTAATACCATTTTAATTCCCTATTTCCAGTTAACTCTTCAGCTATCTAATTTCCAATCCTATCTGGTTACATTTGCATTCTATATAGCCTATCTGGTAATGGCCATACCATCCTCTTTCCTGCTTAACAAGGTGGGGTATAAAAGAGGAATGATGTTTGGATTATGGTGCATGGCTTTGGGTGCACTGCTTTTTGTGCCGGCAGCCTACTGGCGCATCTATCAATTGTTTTTATTGGGTCTGTTCCTGCTGGGTGTTGGACTGGCTATTTTGCAATCTGCTGCAAATCCTTATGTAACCATTGTCGGACCTATAGATAGTGCAGCGAAAAGAATGAGCATTGTAGGAACCGGAAACAAGCTGGCAGGAGTGATCGCCAACCTGATTTTTGCCGCTGTTGTCATTAGAGAATCGGACAGAGTCCTTATACGGGAAATAGAAGCCGGAGCTTATACCGGTGAATCTCTTAACGCAGCACTGGATACGCTGATAAAAGGAGTAATAACACCTTACCTTGTTCTGGCAGTCGCATTATTCGTTTTCGGCATTGTGGTTCGTTACTCAACACTGCCTGAATTAGACCCGTCAGTGGTAAATAAGCGTTCCACAGAAGATGAAAATTCACACAAGTCGATTATCCAATATCCGGCTTTAGTGTTAGGTGTAGTTGCAATGTTCTTTCATGTTGGTACCCAGATGATTGCGCTGGGAACCAGTATCCAGTACGCCGGGACCATGGGGGAAAGCCTTTCAGGCCTTGCCCGGAATATTCCATCTTACACAATGTTCCTGACTTTTATCGGCTATTTTTTAGGAATTGCTCTTATACCTAAATATCTGAAACAACGGAATGCCCTGCTGATATGCGCTTCAATAAATCTGGTTTTATCAGCATTGATCATTACCACATCTGGGACAGTAAATTTCCTTGGAATGACTACAGATATTTCACTTTGGTACCTTGTGATGATGGGGCTCCCTAATGCTTTGTTGTATGCAGGTATATGGCCTTTGGCTATAAACAGGCTGGGGAAATATACAAATCTGGGATCTGCATTCCTTGTTATGGCACTAAGTGGAAGTGCAATAATGCCTATTGTTTACAACTCATTTGTTGAAATGAATTCATCATTATCGGCTTTTGATGCAATGAAATTGGCATATTGGGTACTAATCCCATGTTTTGCATATATAGTATGGTATGCTGCTCACGGGTATAGCATCAAAGAGTGGAAACAAAACAAAGCAGAGAGCAGTGTTGCTGTATCTGAAAAAGCTAATTAATAAGATGAATCAAGGAATAGGGCTGGAATGCAACACCTTAGTTTTTCCGCCCGTTACTCTTTGTTTTTCAAATTCACAAAACAAAACCATATTATGGATCGATTAATATTAAAAAACGGAAAGATTATATTCCCGGACAAGATAGAAGAGGACATGACCGTGGTGTGTGAGAATGGGATAATAACCGATATCCTTGACAGTAAAGAGTTCATTCCCGGCAATGGCGATATTGTGATAGATGCAACTAACAAGTATATTGCCCCAGGGTTTATAGATATTCATACCCATGGCGGAGGTGGCCACGACTTTATGGATGGAACGGTAGAAGCTTACCTGGGAGCGGCAGAAACACATGCAAAATATGGGACAACGGCATTATTGCCTACAACGTTGACAAGTACCATAGACGAGCTCATTAACACGTTTAACGTGTATAAAGAAGCCGTTAAAAAGAACACAAAAGGAGCCAAGTTCCTTGGCCTACATCTGGAGGGGCCCTATTTTGCTTACAATCAGCGAGGAGCGCAAGATCCCAAATATCTTAGAAACCCTGAACCGGAAGAGTATAATAAGATTTTATCGGGGTCGGACGATATTGTACGCTGGAGCCTGGCACCGGAATTGCCGGGGGCATTTGAATTCGGGAAAGTGTTGACTTCAAAGAATATCCTGACCTCCATTGCTCATAGCGATGCCATTTATGAAGAGGTGGTTGATGCCTTCAATGCAGGGTTCACCCACGTAACACATCTATATTCGGCAATGTCGTCCGTTACCCGAAGGAATGCATTCCGTTACGCAGGCGTTTTGGAAGCCGCGTACCTGATTGATGATATGACGGTGGAAATTATTGCCGATGGAGTACACCTGCCAAAGCCTCTTCTTCAGTTCGTATATAAATTCAAAGGGCCCGAAAAAACAGCACTATGTACCGATTCCATGCGGGGAGCGGGAATGCCGGACGGAGAATCCATCCTGGGAAGCCTGGAAAAGGGCCAAAAAGTAATTATAGAAGACGGCGTAGCCAAGCTGCCAGACCGTACTGCTTTTGCCGGAAGTGTTGCAACTACTGACCGACTGGTAAGAACAATGACAGAAGTAGCCGAAGTGCCGTTG
The DNA here is from genome assembly GCF_002427225.1 of Proteiniphilum sp. UBA5463. Taxonomy (NCBI): domain Bacteria; kingdom Pseudomonadati; phylum Bacteroidota; class Bacteroidia; order Bacteroidales; family Dysgonomonadaceae; genus Proteiniphilum; species Proteiniphilum sp. UBA5463. Next base: position 59,525 of record NZ_DIQL01000015.1, read on the forward strand.
GTAGAAGCGGTGAAAATGATGACACTAACACCAGCCCGTATTATGCGGATTGATAAGCATAAAGGATCTATCCTGAAAGGAAAAGATGCCGATATAGTTGTTTTTGATAATAATATTAATGTTTCACACACAATTTTAGAAGGAAATGTCATATACACAAATCAACACTGATGTGATCACATTCACGAAAGAAGTGCTGGGAGTGAAAATCTTCCATACAAGAGAAGAGATGGGAAAAGAGGCAGCCATCAATGTATCTGAAACCATTCAAAAACTCCTCAGGGAGAAAGATGAAATAAATATGATATTCGCTGCTGCACCATCGCAAAGCGATTTTATGAAGGAATTAACAGCTGATAAACGGATCCGGTGGGAAAAGATCAATGCCTTTCACATGGATGAGTACATCGGGTTGGAAAAGGATGCTCCTCAGGGATTCGGGAATTTTTTGAGGAAACGAATTTTTGAAAAAGTTCCTTTTAAAAGTGTGCATTATATAAATGGGCTAGCTGAAGACCCTTCAGCCGAATGCGAAAGGTACGCAGGTTTACTTGAGCAAAATCCTGTGGATATCGTTTGCCTGGGAATCGGAGAAAACGGACATATAGCTTTTAACGACCCACCAGTAGCCAATTTTAACGATCCAAAATCGGTGAAGGTGGTGGAATTGGATTTGGCTTGCAGGCAGCAACAGGTGAATGAAAACCTTTTTGCCTCGATAGGCCTGGTTCCCACACATGCAATAACCGTTACAATTCCGGCATTGTTAAGGGCGAAACACATGTTTTGCATGGTACCCGCTGAGAATAAAGCAGAAGCTGTTTACAACACTCTGAACGGTGATATCAGCGAAGCATGCCCGGCCACGATATTAAGAACAAAAAAAGGTGCTATATTATATCTGGACAAAGACAGCGCTTCTTTGTTGGAAAACAACAACCCTGGGGACAAATAACTGTAAACAAATGAAAGATATATTTTACTCGTTCTTTCCCCGGTTTACTGCGTTGCAAATTTCACCAAAATGGGATGGCTATCATAGGCAATTCACATCTCGCAAAACAGAAAAATAACTTCGTGAAATTTGCGCCCTTTATTAATTTAAAATTCTTAATAAGATTTATGTCTTTAACAACATCAAAAAAAAATATTATGAAACTCAGAATTATATTTTTTGCATTTTTAACCTGTTTTTTTTCTCTGTCCCAGGCACAGATAAATATCGGTATCATAGGCCTCGATACCTCTCACGCAACCGCATTTACAAAGTTTTTGAACGGAGAAGATAAAAATGAAGAGTTCAAGGATTTCAGGATCGTTGCTGCCTATCCTTACGGATCTAAAACAATTAAAACGAGCTACGACCGAATACCCGGCTATATTGAACAGGTAAAAGGATTGGGTGTGGAGATTGTTCCATCAATTGCAGAATTACTTAAAAAGGTAGATTGTGTGATGCTTGAAACAAATGACGGGAATCTTCATCTGGAGCAGGCAAACGAAGTTTTTAAAGCAGGGAAAATAGTTTTTATAGATAAGCCAATAGGTGCCAACCTGGCACAAGCCATTGCTATTTTCCAACTTGCTAAAGAATATAACGTACCTGTTTTCTCATCCTCAGCTTTAAGGTATGTTGAACAAAGCCAGAAGCTAAGAAACGGAGAGTTGGGAAAAGTACTTGGAGCAGACTGTTATTCACCCGCTCATCTCGAACCATCACACTCAGATTTAGCATGGTATGGAATACATGGCATTGAGACTTTATTTACGGTTATGGGAACTGGTTGTGTTTCGGTAAACCGTATGTCTTCAGAAGGGACAGATGTGGTGGTTGGACTTTGGGACGATGGCAGAATTGGTACAGTAAGAGGAGCACGTACTGGAAAAGCTCCATATGGAGGAAATGCTGTTACAGACCAGGGAGTTGTCTCTACAGGAACATATGGCGGGTACGAGCCGCTATTAAAGGAAATACTGAAGTTTTTTAAAACCCGTATTCCACCTGTAACTGAAAAAGAGACATTGGAGATATTCACCTTTATCGAAGCTGCAGACATCAGTAAAAGCAAAGGAGGGAAAATTATTCCTTTAGATGCAACATATCAAAAAGGTGTAAAAGAAGCACAAAAACTAATCCGTAATTTAAAATAACAATAAAATGAAAAAGGGATGGCCGATTATTGTAGCCGGGCTGATATTGCTTTCCTGTATACAACAAAACAGGGAAAAAGCCGGTAATAAAACAGCTTTTACCGGCAAAGAAGGTGAAGTAAAACTGATAGTACTTGCACCGGGGCATTTTCATGCCAACTTGCTTCAAAAAAGCACCATTCCCCAAGTAAATGATTCGGTATACGTATACGCAATATCACCTGATGATGCCGGATTAAAACAATATCTTTCAGCTATTGAGCTATTTAACTGCAGATCTGAAAATCCGACAGACTGGCACGAGATTATTTATACCGGCCACGACTTTATGGATAAGATGATAACCGGTAAGAAAGGAAACGTTGTGGTACTTGCAGGTAACAATAAGAATAAGACTGAATATATTCTCAGTGCTGTGAATGCCGGTCTGAATGTATTGTCAGACAAGCCGATGGCAATTAACCGGGAAGATTTCCTTTTGCTGGAAGAAGCGTATAAAAATGCCAAGGAAAAAAATGTTCAACTGTACGATATGATGACAGAACGTTACGATATACTGAACATCATAGAAAAAGAGCTGATAAACAACCCCGATTTCTTTGGAGAACTGGTAAAAGGGACCCCGGAAGATCCCGCAATATATATGGAGAGCGTGCATCACTTCTATAAAGAGGTTTCGGGCACACCACTGATACGACCTGCATGGTACTACGATGTTGAGCAACAGGGAGAGGGTATCGCCGATGTAACAACCCACCTGATTGATTTGCTGTTCTGGAAATGTTTCCCGGGCCAGCCTATCGATTATTCTCGAGACATCGGAAATATCTCAGCTACTCACTGGCCAACTGGAATATCTCAGCAACAGTTCTCTCAATCTACCGGAGAATCAACATTCCCGGATTATCTGCAAAAATATCTCGTTAATTCAATATTAAATGTCTATGCCAACGGAACTGTTAGTTTCGATGTAAGAAACCACAATGTTAGTTTAAAAGTTATATGGAACTACCAGGCACCTGATGGTGGCGCAGACACATTCATCTCCACGTTGAAAGGCACAAAAGCTATTTTGAAGACTGTTCAGAATAAAGAACAAAACTTCGTAAAACAGTTGTATGCACAAAAAGCCGAAGATGTTGATGAAAAAGAGTTTGCACGGAATATAGAAACGGCTATTGGAAAAATAAAAGCTATATATCCATTTGTATCTGCTTCACCTACATCCTATAATGGGGAGTATCTTATAAGTATTCCGGTTGAAAACAGAGAGGGGCATGAGTCGCACTTCAGATATGTAGCTGAAAGTTTTTTCAACTTCTTGGTGAATCGTAATATGCCGGAGTGGGAGAAAACAAATACTTTAGCAAAATATTTCATTACATCAACAGCATTGGCAAAAGCAATTGATTCAAAATGAACAGGGGCGAAAGAATAGGGAGAAATGGTTTATCTTCATTTGATATCCATATTTGGGCTCACCTCTTCCTAAACAAGGAGAGGTGAGAATTGTAATTAAATTATATTCATATTGAAATATACAGCTTTTATAATTCTATATTGTCTGGCTATTTTTCTGCTCTATACGGACAAAATGCATCACGTTTGAAAGAGATGGAAAAAAGTTTGTTATATACCCCTTTTCTTAGCCTGATCCTATACCTGTATTTCGAAACATATTTGCCTCTATCAGGCATATCAAAAAAACAGAGACCGACTTTCCTGAGTCAAGTTGAGCAGAATTAATTTTTATTGATTTATACTGATTATAATAAGTTATTTTTATGAAAACACTCTTTAAGTTTTATTTGCTGTCTATCATCATCTTATCTGTTTCATGTGTAAGCATGAAGCAGAATGAATTAAAAATGATTGAATTGAAAGAGCCAAAACGTCCGGCCGGGCAGAAAAGTGTTCTGCAACTTTCTGCAGATCCAATTCCAACTGTTAGAATTGGCTTTATTGGAGTGGGTAACCGTGGGGGGGCAGCTCTTAGAAGATATATCCATATGGAAGGCGTTGAAATTAAGGCTATCTGCGACCTGAAAGAAGAGCGGGTAAAAACAGGACAATCATATCTTCAAAATAAAAACCTCCCTCCCGCAACGGAATATGTGGGAGAAGATTCATGGAAAGAGGTTTGTGAACGTGATGATATTGATTTAATCTATATATGCACTGATTGGCTATCTCACACCCCAATAGCTGTATATGCCATGAAAAAAGGCAAGCACGTTGCTATGGAAGTACCGGCAGCGGTAACCATAGAAGAATGCTGGCAGTTAGTCGACACAGCAGAAAAGACAAGAAAACACTGCATGATGTTAGAAAATTGCTGTTACGATTTCTTTGAACTAACTACTTTAAACATGGCTCAGAAAGGAGTGTTCGGAGATATTGTCCATGGGGAAGGTGCCTATATTCACGACCTTAGGTCCCAATTGAAAAATGTTGAGGGATGGAGAGTTAAATTTTACGAAACCTATAACGGAAATCCTTACCCTACCCACGGTTTCGGTCCCATTTGCCATACTATGAATATACACAGGGGTGACAAGATGGACTTTCTGGTTTCAGTCTCTTCAAACCAGTTTGGAATTTCTGCCTATTTAAAAGAGCTGTATGGCGATGGATCTCCGGAAACAAAAATAAAACATACATTAGGTGATATGAATACGACCATTATACGTACTGCAAAAGGAAAAACAATCATGGTACAGCATGATGTGACCAGTCCCCGCCCCTACAGCCGTCTTCATACAGTAAGTGGCACAAAGGGCTATGCACAAAAATACCCTACTCCCCTAATTGCTTTGGAGCCGGATTCACATCAATTTCTGACGGAGGAAAAATTTAACGAGCTGATGAAAAAGTATGAGCACCCTTTCATAAAAGAGATAGGAGAGAAAGCTAAAAAAGTGGGAGGCCATGGAGGTATGGACTATATAATGGATTATCGTCTTATTTATTGCTTAAGGAACGGCCTGCCACTTGATATGGACGTTTATGATGCCGCAGAGTGGTCATGTCTGGTTGAACTCACTGAAATTTCAACCACAAATGGAGGCCAACCGGTAAAAATTCCCGATTTTACCCGGGGAGATTGGAATAAACTACAAGGGTTGAACTATTTTCAGTAAAATGGTTTTTTAATTATTTGAATCAAATGACAAATAGAAGAGAATTTATCAAGCAAGTTACAGCCGCAAGTATAGCTGCGGCAATACCTGGGCAGATTTTCGCCCAAAGGGTAACAAAAAAAAGCAATAATGAACTTATCTGGGCTAATTTGCTCCATTTAAGTTATAATATGTGGGAAGATAATACGCCTCTGAAATATCAAACAAAAAGTTCGCCAAGCAATGATTGTCTGGAAACAAGAATGTGGGCACACTGTTATCAGCCGGAACTGACTTTCGATAAAAACGTCTGGGATCAATTATTGAAAAAAATGGTTGATGCCGGAATGAATATGGTTATTATTGATTTAGGAGACGGAGTAAAGTATGATAGCCATCCTGAAATAGCAGTGACAGGAGCCTGGTCTCCCCAGAAGTTAATGAGGGAATTAAAAAAAATCAGAGAGATGGGTTTGGAACCTATTCCCAAATTGAACTTTTCAACTGGTCATAAAGCCTGGTTAGGGCCCTATCAACGTATGATATCCTCAGATAAATATTATGCTGTATGTAAAAATTTGATTGAAGAAGTATGCAGTCTGTTTGACACCCCCCGCTTTTTTCATCTGGGCATGGATGAAGAGACCGCAGTACATCAGAGGAATCATGAAAATATGGTTGTTCGTCAAGGTGAATTGTGGTGGCATGATTTTTATTATTTAGTGGATTTAGTTGAAAAACAAAATGTCAGGCCATGGATCTGGTCCGACTATGCATGGGATCATCCTGATCTTTTTTTTGAAAAAATGCCAAAATCTGTTTTGCAAAGTAACTGGTATTATGGATCACAATTTGAAAATATCAGCAACCCTCTGAATGAAAAATATGTAAGATTATATGACCAGTTGGAGGCACACGGATTTGATCAGATACCGACAGGGAGCAACCACTCAAATGATGTTAATTTCGGAAAAACAGTAGAACATTGCTCGAAAATAATCAGTGCCGACAGACTCAAGGGTTTTATGCAAACGACATGGAGACCTACATTGGCTCCTTGCTTTAAAAAACATTGTGAGGCTATTGAGCAGGTAGCAAATGCTATAGGTTAAAAAAATATTATCATATGAAATCATCATATGAAAACGTCAAACTGACGACATATCCTGAAAAATCTTGCAGGTCTCACAATAGCCGGATTAAAACTGATTCAGGTTATTTTCACTATTATGAATACCCAATGATGCTGCATGGTTCGTTGCAGAATATCATGGGGACTCGTTTCGACATTCTGATTATCGATAAAAGTAAACCGGAATCGGAATATTTATGGAGTGAAACAGTATCTGAGTTACACCGTCTTGATAAGATGATGAACAGATTTGACCCGCTGAGTGAAATATCGATCATAAACCGGGATGCATCGGATAATCCTATCCGTGTAACCTCTGAAATGTGGTCTGTTTTGCAAAGCTGCAGGCAATACTATCTGCAGACTCTAGGATTATTTGATATTACATTAAAAGATTTTTCAAAGGTCGGCTTTGCCTGGCAGGATAAATCAATATATTTTTCTCAACCCGGCTTATCTCTTGATCTGGGAGGATATGCAAAGGGGTATGCTTTGAAAAAAATCAAACAGTACCTGGTTAATGCCGGAGTTCAACACTGTTTTGTGGATTTCGGCAATAGCTCAGTATTGGGAATGGGCCATCATCCTTATGGCGATGCATGGAAAATAAGCATTGTAAACCCATTTAACCCGGGAGAGAACCTTAATGAGATTTCGCTAAGGGACGAGGCTTTATCGGTATCGGGAAATACACCAACCTATACAGGCCATATAGTGCGGCCCGCTTCGGGAGAATCAATAAAAGAGCGTAAAATAATATCAATAACTTCAAAAGACCCGCTGGAGGCCGAAATACTCAGCACGGCTTTTATGATGGCCGGGCGGGAAGAAAAAAAGAATTTATCTGAGAATTTTAAAATTAAAAATATTATTGAATATAGTTTATAGAATAACAATTCGGTATTCCTCTTAGGAGACTGATAATAACAAGTTGATTATCAACTCTGAATACTTTTTTGGGGTAAGGAGCATAACTAACTGATTATTCAGCTATTAAGTAAGAATTTACCGGAATGTATACAGGACTTATAAGGAAGTAAAATCATGTCGAACAAAAAACCTAAACAAGTGGATACCAGCCTGCGGCAATTTATTAAGGACTTAGGTTATATTTCGGGAGGTGCCACGCTATTGGCAACAACCCCGTGGCTGCAATCGTTCACAACGGATAAAGCAAAAGAAATTAAAAACGAAAAAGCACGTATAGGATTTATAGGGACGGGCTCCAGAGGAACTTACAGTATCCATGCTGTATCAAATATTCCGCATGCGGAAATTGTTGCTTTATGTGATATATATCCGCCGAACTTGAAGGCAGCCTCTGCTCTGTGCCCAAATGCAAAGACCTACACAGACTACAGGAAAATGCTGGAATCTACCGATATAGACGGTGTTATTATATCAACCCCACTCTATTTACATGCACCCATTACTCTGGATGCGTTGGAGGCTGGCAAGCATGTGTTTTGTGAGAAGGCTATGGCTTTGACCATGGATCAATGCAAAGTGGTTTACGAGGCATACAGGAAAACTGACAGAGTGCTCTATTTTTGTATGCAACGGATGTTCGATGAGAAGTATATAAAAGGGATGCAGATGATTCATTCCGGATTAATTGGAGATGTTATGGGAGCCCGTTGTCATTGGTTCCGGAATCATGACTGGCGTCGACCTGTACCTTCCCCGGAACTGGAGCGTCAGATAAACTGGCGCCTCTATTGGGACTACTCGGCCGGATTAATGACTGAACTAGCTGCGCATCAGCTGGAGGTGTGCTGCTGGGCCATGAAGATGGTCCCCGAATCAGTAATGGGAATGGGCGATATCGTATATTGGAAAGATGGAAGAGAGGTGTATGATAGCGTGAATCTGGTATACCATTACAACAACGGAGTCAAAATCAATTACGAGTCTCTTATTTCCAATAAATTTAATGGGATGGAGGATCAGATCCTTGGCAGTAAAGGTACCATGAACCTGGCTACCGGCATTTATTATCTGGAAGATGAAGCCGGTAGTAACAAATCGGGTATTGAACAATTAATCGGACAGATAGGCAATAAAATATATGCCTCAGTGCCGGCTGCCGGCCCAAGCTGGCGACCTGAGACAAAAGAGAGGTATACTCCTCACAACATCATTGAAGGAGAATTTCATGTAAATGACGGGTTATCGATGATTGGAGCCCTGAAAGATGGTTCCGATGAAATTCTGTCTGCATTCTGCCAAGCTTGTATTACCGGCGAAAAAGGGAAAAATATTGTTGAGGAAGCTTATCTTGCCACAATGCTTTGCCATTTGGGGAATCAGGCTATTACCGAACAAAAGAAGATCTCTTTCCCGGAAGAATATAAAATTCCATATATGAGATTTTCTTAAACTGAGTTTTTCTATACCAATTATTACTTAATTATTAAAGGAGACGCATGAAGATGAAAGATTTAATTATAACGTCAAAGCGGTTAAAAAAAGAAATATTTATTCTTTCCGCCTGCTTTATCATAGCATTCCTGATAAATATTTTTTCAATTATTACTTTCAAAACACCCTGGTATGAAATGTTTACCCAAATAGGATATGTTATTATTATTTCTATAACTTTGTATCTGCTTGTTGCAATGGTCAGAGCTGTTGCCCTTTTGATGAAAAGACTGATCAAAAGGGCTGCATGATTTCATCGGGCACTCATAAAAAGCTGCTCATTTGAGACTACTACATTTATGTAGAGAATATATTTGTAAGACATCCGACAGTTATAAAAAGCCGTTTCTTTGCGACCCATGCAATCTTTAGTCAAGACGGGGCACTAACCAATATCAATTGCAAGATTTTGCTTTTATCGTAACAAATGCGAAACTTCAATAAACAGTTTATAAACCAATATAATGATGAACAAATTCGCACTATTTTTTCTCACGCTTTGTATCTCAATAACTTCTGTTCATGCGAAACAAATAAAACTACTAACTATCGGGAACAGTTTCTCTGAAGATGCAATTGAGTATTACCTCGCAGGATTAGCTGAAGCTAATGGCGATACCATTATAATCGGGAACATGTATATTGGCGGGTGCTCTTTAGAAAAACACTACATCAATTCTGTAAATAATTTTCCCAACTATTCGTATAGAAAAATTGTAAACGGTATTAAGACTACTACACCAGGTTACAGGCTGATTGATGCTATTAGTGATGAAGAGTGGGACTATATCTCTTTTCAACAAGTAAGCTCACTTTCCGGCCAATACGAGTCCTATTGCCCATATCTTGAACAGTTGATAAGTTTCGTGGAAAAACACTCCTCCAATCCTGACATGGAGATAGTATTACACGCTACCTGGGCATATGCACAAACTTCTACTCATGCCGGTTTTTCCAATTACGGCAACAATCAGATCTCGATGTACAATGCAATTATTGATGCCTCTTGCCGTGCAGCACAAAAAATGGGAATCAAGATTATTATCCCTGCCGGCACAGCCATACAAAACGGAAGGACAAGCAGTCTGGGAGATACTTTTTGCAAGGATGGGTATCATTTGGATATTAACTACGGAAGATACACGGCTTCTTGCACATGGTACGAGAAATTATTTGAAAAACCGGTTGTAGGAAACAGTTACGTCCCCTGCACAGTTACTCCCTTTCAGGCAAAAGTAGCTCAACTTTCCGCCCACCACGCTGTAAACAATCCCTATAAGATTACGCCTATAGAAGTAAGTGAAGATTCCTGGCGTACGATTGCCTCCTATTTCTATCCACCAAAAGAGTACGAATACAGTTTCCACGGCTATCGAACTCCTCTGCAGTTTTACGATGGTACCCCTGTAAAGGATAGAGCCGATTGGAGAAAAAGGCGTGAAGAGATCCGCTCCCGCTGGATGGAGATGATGGGGGAATGGCCACCTATATTAGATCAGCAGGAATTTGAAATTATCGGAAAAGAGAAAAGAGAAGATTTCATGCAGTACATAGTACGGTTTTATTGGACGCCCAACGAACAAACGGAAGGCTATTTGCTTGTTCCCGATAAGAAAGGTAAAAAACCAGCTGTGATCTCTGTATTCTACGAACCTGAAACAGCAGCGGGAATAGGTGAAAAACCCTATAAAGATTTTGCTTATCAACTGGTTAAAAAAGGATTTGTCACTCTCTCCCTTGGTACTTCTGTGACAACTAAAAACAAAACATACTCCATCTATTATCCAAACATAGAGAATGCAACCATCCAGCCTTTATCAGTATTGGCCTACGCCGCAGCAAATGCACTGGAAGCACTGACAAAGTCAGAGGATGTAGACCCGGAACGGATAGGAATTGTAGGGCATTCATACGGGGGAAAATGGGCTCTGTTCGCCTCTTGCCTGTACGATAAGTTTGCCTGTGCAGCGTGGGGCGACCCCGGTATTGTTTTTGACGAAACAAAAGGAGGAAACGTCAATTACTGGGAACCGTGGTATTTAGGTTATTATAAGCCACCATGGAATCATACCTGGAGCAAGACAGGGAAGAATGCCAGGGGTTTATATCCAATGCTTCGTAATGAAGGATACGACCTGCATGAGCTTCATGCACTCATGGCTCCTCGTCCTTTTCTTGTTTCCGGCGGATCGTCCGATCCTCTTGAGCGTTGGATTCCGCTAAACCATTCTATCGCCGTAAATAAACTGTTGGGATATACCCACCGGGTTGCCATGACCAACCGTCCCGAGCATAGCCCGAATGCAGAATCAAACGAAGTGCTATATTCATTTTTTGAGTGGTTTTTGAAATAAAGTACATCCATATTTCGCATGTATCTACTTGGTACCCTTTTCACATAAATCAAAATCAAACAAATTAATTCAATAATTCAGGAGGGAAAAATTATGAAATCCAATAGAAGAAGTTTTTTGAAACATGTAATATCCGGAGCTGTGGGGTCGAGTTTTATTTATAATACTTATGCAGATGAATCATTTAAGTGGAAGACCAATATTGAAAATGATAAACAGGCAGACTTTATACATGGAAGTTCATTACCCTCCGGTGGATCATTTTTTAACAATTCCACACCAGGCCGGGTAAATGCTTCAGGTATAATTGACATACACTCGGAAATAAAAATAAATGAACCCTTTCATGGTGCTATCTTAAACTGGAGACATGGCGAAAAGACGGATAATGGTTTGAAAATCAGAGTTAAAGGAACAGCGCCTGTTAATCAAAAAGTTATTGTAAATGGGGTAATCGCTCAGCGCAATGATACTATGTTTACGGCAGAGATCATCATTGAAGATAAAGAGACTGAGATTACTGCAACTGCAGGTGATTATTTAGGACAAAAATCACATAGTATCCGGGTCATTTGGGACAGGAATTCTTTTCCCCGCTACAGCCTGAATATTGATGATAATATTTTCTTCCTGAGAGATATTGCCCGAAAAAAATACACCTCACTCTTCGATTGCTTCTATCTGAAAGGACTTCGTGAAATACATCGTAAATATGGGACAAAATATCATTTAAATATTTATTATTCAGATGGTTTAGAATACACTCAGGAAAAAGAGTTCACTTTATGCGAATTTCCGGATAGATATAAGAGTGAATGGATTGATAATTCTGATTGGTTAAAATTAGCCTTCCATGCATATACAAATAAACCCGACAGACCTTATCAAAATACTCCTCCTGAAAAAATAATTAATGATTTAGATATGGTTGCAGAACAAATTTTTCGTTTTGCAGGGCAAGAAACTTATGGCATCATGACAAATATACATTGGGATTTGAATCCTTCTGCCTTTAAACCATTGGCAAATAAAGGCATTCGCGTTTTAAGTGCATATTTTGCACATAATCAAAACGGCTGGAATATCAATTTGGGGTTGGATGAAGATCGTTCGAGGTATCTTTCAACCCATGATTTACTTATGGATTTTGACAGCGGAATCATTTTCTGTAAAACCGATATGGTTTGCAATTCAACCCCCCTAAACGAAATTGTTCCAACATTAGAATCAATATCCAAAAACCCGGATTGTGCTGAAATAATGGATATTTTTACGCATGAGCAATATTTCTGGCCATTTTATAATAGCTATTTACCGGACCATTTCCAACGATTGGAAAAAACCGTACAATGGCTCACTGAACACAATTACAAGCCCGTATTGTGGAATGACGGGATAATGGGTGCTCCAATTTAAAAGGTCATCTCTGTTTAAAATGTCAGTGCAGCATACCCAAATATATTTTTGATGAATTTTCTATTTAATGCCCTGGCTCTGCAGCAAAAGTTATTGCTTTTTATATACTTTTACATAATCTACCATAAAAGTATCAGGAGCACAAGCATTCTTTATTCCTTCAAGCGTTGACGGTATCTCCATGCTGAGAATCATATACTGATCAATTTTCGATACGCCTTCACTTATCTCATGAAACTTCAGTCCATCAATAAAGAATACATATTTCTCCGGTGTCCATTCAAGTGCGTAGGTATGAAAACCTTCCGAAAGCCCTTTCAGGTCACTGTCCAGACGTCCTACCGATTTCTGGTTTGGCCCATAAGCCCAGTGAACACAATGTGTCATATGATCGTCTCCTAGCTCCTTGAAATATTCAAAAATATCTATTTCCGCACCAAAAACTGCAGGATCTTCACCTTTCGATATCAGTGGAGACTGCATCCAAAATGCCGCCCAGGGCCCACTACATTTTTGAAGGCGGGCACGGCATTCGAAATAACCATAGGTAGTATTAAATGTTTGATAGCTTCCTACGGCACTACCCATAATACTGTCTTTCTTGATGTCATACATAAGAAGTAAACACCCATCATTTACGGCAACCATAGAAGGGTCGTTGTAACCAATGCGGCGAGGTCCGGTTCCCCTGACTTTCCATTTTAAAGTGTCCAGTTCTGTACCTTCAAAATTATCTTCCCAAAAGAGGGAATAACCTTCATTCTCGGGAATAAAGAGATCTTGTGAAATCGCGCTGTTTTCAGGGATAACGCTCTCTTCTGCTTCTTTTTTTGATTCTTTACACGCAGATATAACTATGATACCTAACGTTAAAATTACAATTAACTTTTTCATTTTTTGTCTTTAATTATTATATATTTGTCATTTTAGATAGTTGTCGATAAAGCGGTATGCATCTTCCCTTATTTCAGAGGGAAAATCGTGGCCTGTGCGAGGATAAACAAATTTTACCGCATCATCTGCATTCATAAAGCGATAGACTTCCCTGACACGGCTTTCACACTTTCTTACACCTTCTACAGAAAAATTGAGGTCATATATCGGAGAATTTGAAAAAAAAGGCCTGGGAGCAATTGCTGCAATAATTTCATCAAAATCGAAAGGGATCTTTTCAGCATCCAGATCGAATTTGTCTCTGATAAAGGGCATGTACCTTTCTTGTGCCCAGGGTCCCAAACGGCTTCCATATTGAATAATACTTTTTTCACCTGCATGGTAGTAATCAAAGAGTGTCCATCCGCAGCTGGAAACAACAACTTTAATTCGTGGGTCAAAAGCTGCTACAAAAAGGGCGTTATGACCGCCTAAAGAGTGCCCGATAACCCCAATTCTCTTCTTATCAACATAGGGAAGAGACTGCAACAGATCAATACAGGAAATATGATTATAAATGCCTTTCATTGTTCCTGAATTATACCGGTCTTTCGCGAAGTCGTAATTTCCCAGTTCACCCATACTCGGATAATCCGGCGCAATAACCACATATCCCCTCTCTGCCAGTTCTTTTGCATAGGCTCTGTTTTTAATGCCGGCAGCACCATCAATTATCTTCTTACCTTCAGCACCGGTCCCATGAAGGGCAAGTATGGCAGGTAACAACTTCGAAATATTCTTTGGGCGGTATAGATAAGCGAACACTTTTTCTGATGGTGCCACCTCAAAGTTTATGGTGTAACGGATATATGTATCGTAAACAGCTGTGTCGGAATATTCAACATGCAATTTTTTCTTCTGCCGTTGCGGAAGTTTTCCCATCACAAGTTGCATATTTTTCAGTATATCCTCCCTTTTTCCGCTCCATTCATTTTTATTAGTTATGGGTAAGACATTCCCTTTACGGTCTCTATAAGTCAAAAGGTCATAAGAGCTATTTATAACGCTGCGGCTTAAAAGGCGTTTAATCTTTGCCAGAATCAACTTTTCCGATTCAGCGGTTACAGGACTGGATTCAATCTCATACCCTCCTTCAGCATAGGCTTCTTCTGTTCCGATATAAAACGGACCATAATCGCCATAAGCAGCCATCGCAACAAAATTATCGGGAAACATCTTTTTAGCTGCCAGTTGATACTCAATAAAGAGTTCTCCCGGCATAAATAGTATACGGGCGTTATGGATCCGCAAACAGGCTATTTCTATACCCTTCCCTTCAACTCTTCTCTTATACCAGCCCAAACGGCCCATATTGTTGGCAAGTAAACGGCTGTTCATTTGATTCATTTCCGTCTCTATCTCTTTGACTTTATCTCTATAGGGCAATAATAGATTTTCGGTATTCCACCCCAGGTCAGCCTGTCTGACACTGTATTTTTTAGTATTGTTCCATGCACGCTCCATTCCATCTGCCATTCTCCTAGCCAGGATTAAACGGTTTTCATGGCTGCCATCATTATACTTCCCGGCTGCCACATTACCTCCTGCGCCGTTGAAATGTATGTGCATGGCATCCGGCACAGCCAACTGGCGCAGAAAACGGGCAATACCTGGAAAATCAGGATTGGCTATTTTAGTAAGATAATAACTCTGTGGATGTGTTGCATAGAAGCTTAATACAGCCAGTGGAGTATTATTGTTCCAGAAACTTACAAGCGACACTTCCGGATCTATCAGCCCCTCAGGCATGGAACGGAGGATGGAATCTTTGGTTGAAGAACCACGCATAGCCACAATCCGTCCCTCTTTTTTATAAACCCTCCTGTTTGAAGCAACCTTATACACTTCCGCACTGCCTATACCTATATCTGTTACCTCCTTAACGTCGTTAAGTGACAAGTGGATAGCTGACTGAAGCCTTCGGATTACCTCCCGGGCAAAAGTGCCGTCAAAACAACCTGAAGGAATATTTTTATCTTTTAAAATTTTCTCAGCTGTGAAATCACATATCGGAGCATCATGCTGATGAACAGTATGTACTACCACCCTGTTGGGGATAGTGCCGGCAGCTTCAGCCAAAGCCTCCTTGAATATATCCTGTGACTCATTGGCAATTCCTATCCAGTCTACAGAACACAAAACGATGGGCTCGCCTCCGCCCAACAACACAATGCCCCTAGCCCTCAGTGTTTGTTCCCCGGAATTTATCATCGGGTCGTAAGTGAGACTGCTGCCAATTGGTGGAGTAGCATCCACATCAAAAACAGCAATTCCTATTCCACTTGTCCCGGGTGGGGTAGCATATAAAGCATTTGGGAATGCTGACCCCGCTATGCAAAAAAGAAAAAGAAAAATCAATTGCAATTTTATCACTTTCCGCTGTCTGTTGCTTATCATTTCATCTAATTTTTATAATATTTAAATTATTCTGCATACCTTCATTAAACCTGATAGAAAGCTCAAAGTATGAATGCTTGTTCACTTTCTCAGAATATAAGCGGACTATACTAAAAGAACAAAAGCACCTCCATATCACTGCAAATCTGCAAGATACACCTCCATGGGAGACAATACCTTGATGTCTCCGGCAGGCATGGTAAAAGAGATTGAATCGGTTTTACTGGTATTTGTTGCAATAATATATTTTTTTCCACTCTTTTCACCTTTTATCGTTACATGTTGATCCCCATCAACCATTGTTTCAAGTGTATTAAGCTTAATTATTGCAAGATTATTATTCAGCTCTTCCATTATTGGAACCAGCTCGTCAAAAACTTCCGGTGTTTTGGACCAGTCATTCCAGAAAAGCACTCCTGTAGCACCATGTATTATTGCAGTGTATATCTGGCATTTTACAATTTTCAGATAATCAGAAGGAGTTAAATTCGACGGCTTTGCATATCCATTTCCATCAAAATATAACCATATAGGGACTTTGCTCCCCAATCCGGCTCTAAGTGCATCAACAGTAATGCCTGCAAGTATGGGATATGCATAGAAATCAAGAAATGCATTGATTCCGAATACATCTCCGTTTTCTTTATAATCCTCAGAAATAATCCGGATGTTCTCCTTCCATATATTTATCAGCGTTTCCCGATCATATTTGTTATATGAGTATTCTCCATTTGTAAATTGATATACTGGAGTACCGTCATAAGCTTCATAAAATCCGAGCAGCGGGAATTTACATTTGCGAGCATCCTCACTAATCAAATTATAGGGGGGATCAGCCGGCATCGTTTCATTCTTTTCGAGATAACGTTTTTCAAAAAGATAGGTACTCCCCTTGGCATGTCCCAGCAGATCAACATATACAAGAGCTTCCGGATCATGTTTTTTAAGCCTTTGGTTGATCAAGGTCCCTACTGCAGGGGGAACAGCCCATTTGCTTACCCCTCCCAATGCTATCTCGTCTATATGAGAGTATATATATTTATCGTGGGTTTTTTTACCCAATAAGGCAATTATCTGAGAATCGAGATACTGAATAAAATCGGGATTGTCGGCTTCCTTTTTTATATATTGGCTTCTATAATAATCTTTATCTGCGCTGTCGGGTAAACTTTCTATCCTGTCAAGATAACCATGGAGTATTGGTGAAAAGGGATTCAAAATATGAATCTTGTCCGACATATACTCCTTTTCGTTGCCTAACGACATAAACAGCATATTGAAAGGTGAGGTCTTTTTCTTGAAGAGCAACTCGTTTTGAACATATGCAAGACTGTCTGCTTCGGGCTCCTGGGTAAATACATAGCCTGGCACATGCCATGTGCCGATGGCAAAGAATCTGTTTTCCACGTTCTTTCCATCTTTTGTAACAATCCATCCTTCATCATCTATGCTCCAGGTTTTTGCACTTGAAGTTGATTCCTGAGCATTCATACAACCGCTCAGATAGAGGAAACAGATACCACTAAAAATAATATTAAATACTCCGTAATTTTTCATAATTGTGAAATTGAAATTTATATTGTTAAATATCGTAACCCTGCCACAAAATAAGTTTCATAACAGGGCTAGCAAAACCTGGCAGTTATATAAAGTTATGAGATTAGATGGAGCTGTCCTCTGTTCTCATAGACCTTCATGATTGCATTTATCACATCATCCATATCCTTCTCTGTTGCCAATAACGGCCCCGAAGCCCATAGCATCACCATATTGTCACATACCCAATCGCAATTAGGCAAATTCAAATCTGATTTAAACTGACGAAGCCTCTCTGCTGTATACATAGCTTTGTACTCTTTTCTTGCCAGAATATTTTCTGTCCAAGGCTCTCTATGCAAACCATTCCTGATATAAGGACTCAGGTTTATTCCCTCAGCAGAAACCGCCTTTAGAAAAACATCCCGGTGAACGCCATTCCAGTGTTCCTTGTGATATGCCATCGTGTAAAGGTAAAAGGAACCTTTGGTTGTTCCCTTATACAATTTCTGTGGCACAAGCCCTTTAAATCCTTTAAGCTTTGAACTTAAATATGCAGCATTGCGGTTACGTACTTCAAATTGCTCCTCTGCACGTGTGATCTGTTCAAGCAGTACTGCTGCCTCAAACTCATTCATACGGTATTTTGGCCCGATGGTTTTGTGACGTCCCTGCCTGCTGGTCCCATGGTTCATTACAGTATAACAATCATCCAGCAACTGTTCATTGTTGCTGATGATACCACCACCTTCCCCGCAGCAAATAGTCTTGCTTGTCTGAAAACTAAAACACCCGGCATCACCAATAGTCCCCAGACGCTTGCCCTGATACTCCGCAAGATGAGCTTGACATGCATCCTCGATAACTTTTAAGTTATGTTTCCCGGCTATGCTCATTATACTTGACATATCTACCGGTTGGCCCATCATATGTACCGGCATGATGGCTTTAGTGTTACGGTTAACTTTTTTCTCAACTTCTTTCGGGTCAAGCTGGAACGACTCTCTGTCCAAATCTACTAAAACAGGAAGCGCCCTCGCACTTATTATTGAAGAGATAGTTCCCATATCGGTATATGGGGAGGTTATGATCTCATCGCCGGGACCAAAACCCATGGCCTCTACAACAGTATGAAGTGCTTGTGTCCCCGAACCGGTTGTTACGCAACCCTTTACTCCCAGAAGGTCGGCATATGCTTTTTCGAAACGTGCAACATTGCCGTTGACGGCATTATCAATGCGGTTCCATTTACCACTCCTAACAGTCTCTGAGATTCGCTCTACAATCTTTTCGTCAACATACGGCCATTTGGGCCACACTTTATTTTTCACCAATGGCTCTCCTCCCAATGCCGCTAATTTACTACTCCCTTTTACATATGTGTCAGCTATGTTTTTTATCGGATCTATTGACCCGGCAGTAGCAGCTAACGCAGTACCGGCCGATACGGTTGTTAAAAACGATCTTCTTGTTATTTTGTTTGTTTTCATTATGTAAGTAATATTATTATTTCAAGTTTCTCAAGAATTAATTACTATCCCATACGATAAAAAGTGAATTGGGGACGGGTTACAAATCGTTCTCAATATAGCATTTAGCTGTAATATGTGAACGTGCGAAAGTTGGTAACTAATTATTTGTAAATCCCGCCTTCACTATCTGATATTTTTCAGAATCATTTACCGGATTGGGATGTGTATAGATCAATACACCATCGGCATATTCCCTCCCGCTTCTTATTACCTCCGATACGTACAGAGGGGTTGAAGCGCCCAGACGGGAATGAGCTGTCAGATATACATCGATGTAAATTGGCATCTGCTCATTGAATAGGCTTCTCAGTTTCGCAATCTCCTGCTCAACCAATCCTGCATTTTGAAGATTACCTCCCTCAGACTCTGCCCTGTATGGGAACAGTATTCCATCGAGCATTGGTGAATAGTTCTTTACAAAATCAATCGTTATCTGCCTATAATAGGAGCAGGGAATAAATTGAAGTGATGGATTGATTTCATCGATTTTTTTTGTCATTTTCCTGACATACTCAGGCGTATAAAAAGTAAGATTATGTACAAAATCATCAATACTGAAAGCAACCAGATTAGGGTAATCTGCACTAAGTTTCGCGATCTCTTCCGACCATCTGATATAGTCCAGGCCAAAAGGTTCAGAGTTCCATTTCGCTTTTGGTTTCGACTCGGAAGGGGGCACTAAGGAAACCCATACAGCGATCCTGTTTTTTAATGCCATGGGAAGAAAAAGCTTCAGGTCATCCCAGTCGTTTTCATTTTGCCATATTAGCCAATTATATGTATTTGCGTTCAGATCTTTCAACTGATCAATCAGCCTATCAAGATCTGCCCGGCCGTTAGAGAGTCTTGGCAAGCCTGAATAGGTTCCAAGTATCATATTATGTTCACGTGAATATTTGAAGTAATCTTCCGGCAGTTTTCCTGTCGATCCACAACTGGAAAACAACAGGCTGCAACCGAAAATAAACGCAGCAATCAAAAGCAACAACGCACTGTATAACAAATAATTATTTTTCACGATGTCAATTTTTAATTTGTAACAATGTTTTTAAATCCGGTAATAATTGCTGATTCTGATGATTTGCTCCATTTGGAAGGTAAACCATATACCCGTTGTGAAATATCCCCTTCGTATCCTCCCTCATCCAAGATCACTTCTGATGGTATATAACCCATCACATCATTAGCGTAAGACATTACAAAGATTTGCCCTCCGAAGGACTGTTTCAACTTTATGCTGTATGATATCACAGATTCTCCTCCAAGCACAAACAACTTCTGCTCACCTATCTGCCAATATCCTAACGGAAAAGGATAGGAGTTGGCCAAATGTCCCTTCGTATTCAGCTCCGAGATAATACCTTTTGCCCATCTGGCCTGATAATCATCCTTCTTGGCAATTTCTCCAAGTTCCTCAATTGGCAATGGCTCATCCAGTAATAGATTTATTTCGGAATATTTTGTAATAAGCTTACTCACCTGCAAGTCCATCTCTTCGGAGAGCACCCGCTCTACAGCTGCGGCAATTTGTTTTCCATATTGTACCGCCAGCGGGATACTCCGGCGTGGCATTGGATTCTGATCAGCTCCTGCTCCCTGGAAAAACATAGCAGTGGCACCTGGATAAAGCTTTTCAAGCTCAATTTGGGCAAACCCCGGATAATCGCCCGAAAATTGATTGATTGACAATGTGGTTGGATGACATGCATATCCAAATACTACGGCTAACAACTGCTTGCCTTCCGTTTCAATTTTTATGACCGGAACAGCATAATCATTCGGTCCTTTCAATTCAGACGTAGCTGTTATGCTGCCTTCTTTGTTGTTACGGCGGTTGACCTGAAAACGAGTAATTCCACTACCTGTAAATATCCTTACAGGTTGCA
The DNA here is from genome assembly GCF_002427225.1 of Proteiniphilum sp. UBA5463. Classification (NCBI taxonomy): domain Bacteria; kingdom Pseudomonadati; phylum Bacteroidota; class Bacteroidia; order Bacteroidales; family Dysgonomonadaceae; genus Proteiniphilum; species Proteiniphilum sp. UBA5463. Next base: position 80,402 of record NZ_DIQL01000015.1, read on the forward strand.
ACTCTTTCATGGCCTGATCAACCAGGTAGAAAAGTTTTTTTTTCAGCTCTTCCGTATACTGATCCACTGCCTTCCAATCCTGTTCACTCATGGGATAAATATACCTCAGAGCGCGAGAGATGACCGGCCCTGAATGTGTATGGGAGCTGCTAAGAATGATCTGGGCATTATCCAGTCCATATTTAATATTTATCCATTTTCTCACCTCATCGGAGAAATCTTTCGGAACACCCAGAATATCCATGGTAATTAGCAGAGAGCGATTTCCCGATGCATCTTCTAACAATAGTGCCTTAGCCCACAGGTCGTGCAACGTCCCTTCCGAAGGAGAAGTTCTGCTTGCATAACCGGCCATCCATACCGATGACTCCGGGGTAATAACTGTACGTGCAACACCGGCTTTCCACAGATATTGATCTTCATCAATTTCCCCCGCGTGGGTTTGAAAACAAATTATCAACAGTCCAATGATGACTGGTAAAAATTTCAGGAAGAAGCTTTTATTCATCATATTCAACTTATTTTGTTTTTGCAACAATCTTTTCGGCATTCAGCTGAATTTTTCCAATCGCGGTTGCAATATTGTCCATCTCCTTTTTGGTGCCAAGCAATACGTTCTGAGGGATCCAGACAGCCTCTTCATTACATAGTTTCTCGTTTAATGGACATTTGTTCTCCTCTGCATATTTATCATAATTCAACCTTTCCTTCGGATAAAATTTCTGATAATATTTACTTTCAAAAGCATTTTTCAGATAGGGCATTTTATTCAGTTCACTATAGCCACTTGAACATGGAACACCTTCGGCCCGTAATGCATTCAGAAATTCTGTTCTCGATAATCCTTTGAAATGTTCCTTGTTATACCTGAATGGGAAAAGATGGTAAGCTGCTTTCGTCACATTTTTGTACAATTTATAAGGCATGATTCCCGGAATGACCTCTATTTTAGATCTGAGGTAAGATGCATTATCATTACGCTGATTGGTCTGTTCCACCAATCGTGTCATCTGCGCCAAACCTATCGCAGCCTGATACTCTGTAATGCGCAGCTTTGTCCCGATCATGACGGTACCTGCACCTATCTGCCCCGCAGTTGATCCGTAAGGATTACCGTAGTTATGGTAAGAATAACATCGATCCATAAAATTATCATCATCGCTTATAATTGCACCCCCTTCCCCGATAGCCATGTTTTTGGAATTCTGAAAACTAAAACATCCCGCGTTTCCAAAGGTCCCTACTTTTTTCCCGTTTATTTCTGCCATCCATGCCTGGCATGCATCCTCGATAACCAGTAGATCATGTTTCCTGGCAATTTTCATAATTCTTTCCATATCGCAGGGTAGCCCAAGAATGTGCACGGGAATAATTGCCCTGGTATGAGGAGTAATCTTCTCTTCTATTTTATCCGGATCCATCTGGAACGTTTCCGGATCAACATCCACAAAAACAGGAATCGCTCCATTGAATAAAATACATGATACGGATGCAATAAAGGTATAGGGCGTCACCAATACTTCATCGCCCCAGCCAATTTCAAACTGAGCCAATGATGTGTTCAGTGCATTGGTCCCATTTACTACCGCCAGAGAGCGTTTAGCTCCCATTAGTTGTGCCCATTTTTTTTCAAATTCATCTGTGAGCTTACTCCTGGACCAGACACCACTACGCATCACATCAATAAGTTGCTTTTCATCGGTTGCTGGATTCCACTCGGGCCATACAGGCCACTGTCCCGTATATGATTTCTGGCCACCCAAGATGGCAGGCACTTTACTTTTATTATCACTCTGAGCCCAGGTATTTGCCATGTTAATGTTTGAGACAGCAAGTAAAGACGTGCCTCCAACTATGCTTTTTTTGATAAACTTTCTTCTGTTCATATTATTGCACTATTTTGTATTTATAAAGTGAATAGCTGTTCTCCGTTACTAATTTAAAACTAATTTGTCCATCTTCACCCGCTTTTACGTGAAAATTATCACCTTCACCCAAAATCCTTTCCAATTCAATGCTTGTCCCTGGTTTTAACCATGTATTCAATTGCATAGTTTTATTTTTGTTGTTTTCCCTGAATATTAAAAAATAACCGTATCCATCTTTAATGCTTTGAAAACCTGTCCATGATTTTCCGGACGGTACATCGCCGATTGGCAGTATTACACCACTGTGCAAATCATATTGGATTTTCTTATACACATTCAATATATGTTTAAGTGCAAAAGCCTCTTCCGGCAGATTATGTGCTTCCATCCACGCAAGGGGCTGTGCCATCATAGTAATCGCAAAAAGGTATTCAAAATCGTAATTTCCGGGGGCAAAAGAATCGTTTCCATATTTTTCATTATTACGCCATTTATTCAAAAACTCAATCTGCAAATTACGGGAAGGAACATATTTCGACAATGTCCATAAATTTCTCAAAGTCCAGTAAGGAAAATAATTTCCTAAATCGGTATATCTGTTTTCAAGAAAAATATTTCCAAAACTGTTCTTGTAGAAATAACCGAATCGTTTATCTGCAGTAACGTCCAGATTAAAAACCACATCATGATTTAATGCCTCCGAAACTGTGGAAAGAAGGCTGTCTACCCTCTCTTCAGAGAGTTTGTTATGAATTCTTAATCCGTCAATTTTGAAAGTCCTGATTCCATATTTCCTGTTTAACGAGATCAGAACTTTTGCATCCTGCAACCAGTCATCATAATTATCGGTATAACTCGGATTAAACCACAAACATACTTCTATTCCAAGCTCTCGCCCTTTTTCAACAACATTTTTCAATCCTTTTGGGAAATTGACCGGATCGGGAATCCAATAGTCAGACCTCTCCCAAATTTTATCGAACGAACCGCCACTTGTTGTAGCAGGGCTTTTACCAGCTTGCCATCCGTCATCAATCTGAAAATGGGTTATCCCTAACCTATGACATAACTCCAGCTCACTGAGGATATATTCTTCATTGATGCGTTTTCCAACCCCGCGATCACCCCAGGTATTCATCATAATCATTTCGTCTCTGTCAGAGATAATCTTTCTTATTTTTGACTGATATGCTTTCAGATTAACAAGAGCATTATACTCATTTTGAGAAAAAATACCGAAAACGGTCGAATATCCACGGGTCCATTTGTCTGTACTAATATCATTCTCATCTATTCCCAGGCCAATGGCCTTAACATTTCCGAATGAAGCCAGATAATCGGCTGAAGGATACTTCAACTGCGCAAGAGAAGAGGGAGATTCCTTAAGAATAAAGAAACCCTGTTCATTTTCATTATTGAGGGCAAACAACAGATTCCCCTTATAAAGCCTCTCATTGTAAGACTGATAGTCGTTCACCATTACCAGGCTATTCAGATGATCTGTCATCTCAAACAGACTTACAATCCTATACTGCCAATGTTTTCCCTGAAAGGATACACTTTCCAGTACTGGTATTCGATTTGCCGTTTTACGGGAAGCGACAAATCTCACATCCGTCAGTTCATTATCTATAAACTGTTTATCATACCATCCGATATTGGACATATTGCCCTTGAAATAGAAATCATTCCCCACTACAGGTGACTCGGGATATAGCCTGATTACACGCTTTATGAGCAACTTTTTGATGTCATATATGATTTCAACTTCCACATACGCCTCTCTTAATGAGCTTTCAGCTACCACATAGCTGTTGAAAGATACAAGGGCAGAAGAGCTATTATATCCCGGAAGGCTCATATCTGGTGACTCAGACTGTGATTGCCATACAAACCGGTTCGTTTTATTCTGAATATACCTGGTAATCAGATTCCCTTGATTTAAATGATATACGCGTTTTATCTGTGAATTTTCGACCACTAGGGAATCCCCTTTTTGCATGACAATGCAATCACGGTAACAGATAGATGTCTCTGCTACCAGCTGAAAAGCAGCTAGTTGCAAAAACAATAAGGTGACTAATCTGATAATCATTATGTTGTAAAATTTATCTATCCATCACCAGGGAATTTTCTTATAATCACGAACACTCTACAGAGCATTAACTCCCGGTTTTGCAAAACTTTATAAGAGCCGGGACTTCTACTACTCTTATAGCTATCTCTGTGACGATTGATGCAAATTATAAAATAACATCCGGGTCAATTTGTAAATTTGTTGTTTTTAAATTACACACTATGTACAAAGAAAAAAATTAATAACGAAATAGGAGTTTGAGTTACCGCATTTTCTTCCTCATAAATCGCAAAAACATAATTTAAAGTCATTAATTATTCTAACAAATTATCTGATCCATTTAATCAACAGAACCTTTATCCCGTTAATAAAGATATCACCGGAATTCTCCCTAAAAAATACTACTGTGAGAATAAACAATGCTTGGCATTCTGTATTGAACATTATAATGTTACCTCTTCGGTAAGCGTATCGATAAAGTAAGGTTATAATGTGTTTTTTGACATCTTCAATCAAACAAATATTTCACCGACCGGGCATTTTGCTTGAGTAACAATTTTAATTATATATTAACCCAAAAAGGATTGTGCAAAGAGTATTTTGCACAATCCATAATCAGGCTGAAAAATTTCAAATCACTTAAGACTTTGCACAAAAAGTGTCAATAAATCTTATAGTCTGAAATTCAATACTGCGGATTATTCAAGTCACGGTAATTGAATTTTAATCAAATCCTCTATCTCTTTTCCATCGTGCATGAAACGTGCCAGTGTATATACGTTTCCGGCATCGTCTATAGCAATAGAGTTTACATAAGTGGGATAGGCTCCGTCTTCATAAAACACCGGTCCCATATCTTTATATTCTTTTTTCGTAATATCGTAAGTAACAAGGTGGAGATGTTCCAGTCCTTTTGCCGCTCCCATGTTAATTTTATCAAGCCCTGTAACTCTTTTTCCGTTTTCATAGATAGGGGCTCCGGTTAAGTAATGGATTATTCCGTTTTTATCTATCGTGAAACCAAGGTATCCATAGCTGAACTGGTCAAACATTCCACTTTTCTTTGACGGCTCGGAAGTGATACGATCTATTACCTCAATTTTCTTTTCTTTCGGATCAAAAGTGAACAGGTAGCCGGAATTACCATGTACCCCATATGCTTTGTTTTCCGGTTCATACCAATATATTTTTCTCCAGTTGTAGCCCATGCTGCCCGCATCTTTAGGATCATAGGAACCAAAGTAGTCAATCCGCAGATCAACACCTTCAAGTTTTTCCGGAGCAGCCAGAGACGGGTTGTAGTAATATATATCCCCTTCTGCAGTAGAATAATATACATTTCCATCGCGTGGATCCACAAACATCGAACGACATATTACCCTGAAGTCATCTGTACCCAACTTCGTTTCTCCGGCTTTAGTCACAGGCCCTAAATTACGAAGGGTTCCTGATTTTATATCATGATGAATCAGCAATCCTTTCGGCCATGTGAGTCCATATAACTGATCACGTTCCTTGTCCATTACCATGGTAATTATACCCTCACCTTCGGGAGCCAGCGACAGGCTCTTAATCTCTTTTGTATTTAAGTCATAATAAAGAAAGTGTCCTCCGGGGTATAATTGGTAACCTTCAGGAGCCACTGTTGGTACATTCTCTGCTCCGTCAATCATCTGGTAATATCCAAGGTGAGTAGCAAAATACAATTTATTATCTTTCTCGTAGAATTCTACGTGGCTTTTACCCTGTGCAATATATTTTTGTTCTTTTTCGCCTAAAGCTTCGGATAAATCTGCCACAAATTCTGTTTTATCAGTCAGTGGGTCGTAGCTATAGAATTGTCCTCCCACATCGTGCCTGGTAGAAGATAATACATAGTATATTTTTCCGTCACTTGCTTTTGATATCGCATTGTAGGTATCATGTGCATCATCAAATCCTGAAAAATACCTCTTTGCAACAAGTGTGGCTGGGTTTTCAGACTTATCTGCACTTTTATTAACGGCAGAGTTGGTCTGACTTTTATTGCAACCGGCCAAAAAAAGCAGCATTAAAATAGGAATAAAAATAGTTTTCTTCATTTTCGTTAGTTTTTTATTAATACTATATATTTAATTATTTTCTCATAAAAGATAAATCTAAATTTTTTATAATTTCATTAACTCTTTCAACTGTTGCTTCTGTAATTTTTCCTGAAGCGTTTTGCGTCATTAACCTGGTGTAGTTTTTATCGACCATAATATCTTTTCCAGAGTATTTGGGCATGTTCAGTTTGCGTTTACTTTTCTCCTGTGATTCAAAATATCCCTTCTCCATATAAGAAATGTTACTGATAGCCATAGTACAATTTCCTTCATTATATGTCAAGTGCATGTTATAGGTTATATACATGCCAAATACAGCTATAGGATTAGACGATATCTCGAGATAATCTGTTATAAGACAAATGGTGGAATCTTCATTATTTATAAGAAACGCACCGGAATACGGATCCAGCTTATCATTCAAATAAGAATATGTTCTTCTAAAGAACTCATTTTTATTTAACTCGTATTCAAACTTAGCTAAAAAAACAACTTCTCCGTCAACCACAGGGATCGAATCTTTTGAGAATTGAATAGACTGTGCAAATCCCATTGAAGAGGGGAAAAAGATGAAAAACAAACAAAGCTTAGCGATAAAACCTCTTCTTGATAAAAATTTTGAAATATTACGCATAAACATTTGATTTAACTGATTAGCAATTATTTAAAGCTCTAAATAGTAATGAGTCCTATCTGTTTACCCATTTTACAAGTAACCCTAAAAGGTTGTTTCAATTCATTTTTCTCATAAACTGCCGGCTTTCAGCCTTTCTACTTTCATCATACATAGTGATGAGATCTTACTTCACTTACTTAGTCGAAAACTATATTCCTGTATAATAAAAAACTTTTTTTTACAAAACTATGTTTTTTTTTATAAACCCAAGGCCATTTACAAAAAAATATAAATTACAACTACAAATTTATCACATAAATTACTCTATAAATCTATCTTCACGTTGAATTCCCCTCAAAAAACGTCAATTTATCCATATAAAATTTATCATTGATATTATATTAGTACCTGGGATAGCGAGACATCGTATATTTTCGATTCGAAAAGTAAATATATAACCAATATATGGGAAATGACCCATCGGAGGATATTTCAATCACGAGCTTCGGGGTTTGACAGAGTGAATACAAGATAACTCACCAGATTATATACATTATGTGCAAACATCCATGTGGAAGTTGTGGGTATTAGTCCGTGAATATTTTTTATGCCGCCGATGGTTACATGTATTCTTCATTGTAAAAAAACAAACAAATCTTCTAAGCCAAGACAATAATAGGATGCCCCTGTAGTTTCTGCGGCAGTTTTGGCCTCTAATCTTCTAATGGAAGCTATCTCCTCTCTTGTATGCACGGCACTGCCTTTATCTCCGGGAGTCATCGTTGCCATATGATTATCCCAACCTGCATTTTTCAATAAAGAGAGCGTTCCGGCACACATCATTTCAACATCATCCGGGTGTGCAAAAATTGCTAATACTTTTTTCCCATTGATTTGT
>NZ_DIQL01000026.1:0-39797 GCF_002427225.1 Proteiniphilum sp. UBA5463
ATGAAATAGCCGAAGAGATATTATAAATTTAAGTTTCGCAAGATTTTATGTTTAGCACTAACTCTCGACTCCCGCTGCTTTTGCGACCCATCTGCCGCTTGCTTGCCAAAAGAAAAGAACTTGCTTCGCTTCAAACAGCTTTTCTTTTAACGCCAGTCTACGCGGGATGTGTCCCCGCAAAGCAGCTGAATATCTCGTTGTCAGTGCACAAGACCTAATAACTGATGCTTGCGAAAGTTGAATTATAAGGTATTTGCTAAACAATATTACCGATTGTGGTAGTTGTTAAAATAAAACGGCACAGCCATTATCTGTTTTTCGAGATTTCCAGAATATACTCTTAAAATAGATAACAAGGCTATTTTTATTATATGATATGCAGATGATCACCGTTTCAATGTAATCCAACCGAACAAAAAGGTGAAAAAAATCCCGTAAAAAAAACGAAATAAAGAAAATGGGAAAACTTCTATTAAAAAAGAGTTAACAATGAGAATAAAAGAGATATATTCCAGATTCTGGTTCCCCGAATTCGTTGTACAAAACCAGCTTGCCAGCGTAGAAGCAGCAATGCTGATTGACCAAATTTTAAATCCGTTTGAGAAAGAAGTAGATATAAAGGGAAACTACATAAACTAAAACCGGATTATTGACCTGAACTGTTGGATTCTATCAACAAATAAAGGAAATACTAAACATAAAATAATATCCAAAAGTTAAAGCATATCTATTACTAATATTGATACCTACAAGCCTCTTATTTTATTAATTTATTTCTTATCAAGTACTAGGTTAATTAAATATTTTTTATTTCCTTTGTATTGATATTAAAATATGTATTATTCCATAATGGATATCATTACACTCTTCAATGAATATTAATAAAAACAAAATGATTGATTTTAACACCCTTTCTATTCAATACAGGGATGAATTACTTGAAAATGTGATTCCTTTCTGGCTTAACCACTCCCAGGACAAGGACTATGGCGGATATTTCTCGTGCCTGGACCGGCAGGGAAACGTATATGATACCGATAAGTTCATATGGCTGCAGGGGCGACAGGTATGGATGTTCTCAATGCTATACAACAGTGTGGAAAAACGAAGGGAGTGGCTTGATTGCGCCATTCAGGGCGGAGAGTTCTTGAGAAAATTCGGTCACGACGGCAACCTGAACTGGTATTTCTCCCTCACCCGTGAAGGGAAACCCATCATTGAACCATATAACATTTTCTCTTACACCTTTGCTGCAATGGCTTTCGGGCAACTGAGCAAGGCAACGGGAAACGAAGAGTATGCAGAGATCGCAAAAAAAACATTCGATATAATACTTTCAAAAAGAAGCAATCCAAAAGGGAAATGGAACAAAGCATTTCCCGGAACGCGAAACTTGAAATCGTTCTCACTGCCGATGATACTCTGCAACCTTTCACTCGAGATTGAGCACCTGTTAGACAATGAGTTCCTGAAAAAAACCATAGATGAGTGCATTCACGAGGTGATGGAGGTGTTTTTACGACACGAACTGGACGGTTTGATCGTGGAAAATGTCAACGAGGATGGATCACTTTCCGATACTTTCGACGGGCGACTGATGAACCCGGGACATGCCATCGAGGCTATGTGGTTTATCATGGACCTGGGTAAAAGGATGAACAGACCGGAACTTATCGAAAAAGCAGTTGAGACAACCCTTAAAACAGTCGAATACGGATGGGATAAAGAACATGGGGGTATATTCTATTTTATGGACCGTAAAGGATTTCCTACACAGCAGCTGGAGTGGGATCAGAAACTGTGGTGGGTACATGTGGAGACTTTGATTTCTCTGCTGAAGGGATACCAACTGACCGGTTCGGGAGAGTGCCTTGACTGGTTCGCCAAGGTACACGATTACACATGGAGCCACTTTAAGGATCCACGGTCCCCGGAATGGTGGGGATACCTGAACAGACAGGGAGAGGTGCTGCTGGACCTGAAAGGCGGAAAATGGAAAGGGTGTTTCCACGTCCCAAGAGGACTGTACCAATGCTGGAAAATAATGGAAAGCATCAATACCTCAAGAATAAACAACTCGTTTGATTTTGCCCGGAATGTTCTGGATAACCGATAAAAAAATATTATTAAGCGATGACAAAAATTAAGGGAATATCTACTGCCTCAATGCTGCTGGTTATGGCTCTATCAACCCTGGCAGTATGTTCGAGCGGGGACAGAATCAGCCACGAAGAAGAACTGATCTTTAAAGAAAAACGTCCTCCTCTTGAGTTAACGCATTATAACGAAGTTCCGAAGCATCTTGTCCTAATTTACGACGGCGGTGTGCACCGTAGTATCCGGTGGGACTCGGAGCATTTTGCACCCTATGTCTCCTCCGAGGTAAACGGAGAGGCAAACTGGCTATTCGACGGCTTTTTATTTCTGGAAATTAAGGACGGACAGGGACGGGGTTTTGCTTCCGGTTATGAAAAGCTGCCTGCAAGAAAAATTGAATGGGAAAATCTCCTTCACAATTATTTCAGAGATGGCAATGCTATTCATGCATTGAATAAACAGATCGGAAGTATACGAAAAGAAGGCAGCAACGAGGAATTCACAAAAAGAAAAGTTGTGTTAAGCCTACCCGAGCCTATCCCCGGACAAGTTGACTGGGGCATGCTGGATGGACGTTCTCTCCTTTTTTCAAATAAAAAGGACAGGCTGGATGCATGTAAATGGTATATCAACTATGCCGAGAAGCTTTTTCAAAATGCAAATTTTGAGAATGTAGAGCTTGTCGGATTCTACTGGCTGGCAGAGGAAGCCACAAACAGCAGAGATCTTGCTAGGGATGTGGCAAGCTATATCTACAGCAAGAAATATGATTTTTATTGGATTCCCTACTTCAACTCCGACGGATATTCAGAGTGGAAAAATCTGGGTTTCAATGTAGTATATTATCAGCCCAACTATTTCTTCAACGAAAATACGCCATACGAAAGACTGCAGGAAGCCTGCAACAGAGCTCAAAAATTCCAAATGAACCTGGAGGTCGAATTCGATGATAGAGCACTGAAGAACAACAAAGACTGGGGTTATCGCCTGAGGGATTATTTGGATGTTTTTGAACGGAACGGTGCTTTCGACTCGTTAAAAGTTGCTTACTATCAGGGAGGCGATGCCTTTTACCGGCTATCACAATCAAAAGAGCAGAGCGATATGGAACTACATAAAAGGCTTGTTAAAATCATAACAAAATAATAAAAAAACACAGAGATGAATCCTACAAGAGAAAAGAAATATTTGAAAAAAATATTTCCATCGCCTCGACTGGATCGGCCAACAACTACAAAAATTATCGGATAAAACCCTTTAACTTTTAATAAGGGATATCATGTAACCAAAGAAAAAGTATCGGAAACAACTGGATTACAGGAAAGGTATAACGAGCATTTTCAATAACAACTACAGTGAAAGACTAAACATTATGACAAAACAACATTTTCACTATCTCTTTTACCTCATATTTATGCGTTTTGTAACAGAACAAAGCGTGGCCAAACATCTTTCAATACAAAAAGTGCTGGGTAAAGACAGTACTGGCACCAAAAAAAGGAGACACAACCGGGAAAAGAATGCAGTTATACCATAGCAATCTCAAGAATGAAAAATTTATAATAAAAGACAACAAATTCAGGATAATTATCATACAAAAAGAAAAACAAATTGATTGTTAAATTAAAAACAAGATGAATTTTATGAAAAGGATGAAAAAATTACTTCTTCAGAAGAAATGTAAAAAAACGTTATCCGTTTTGAGCTTATTCATACTTCTGATCTGCAGTACGAACACGTACGCGCAAAATATAGTCAGAGGTACCGTGGAAGATTCAAAAGGCGAGAGCCTGATTGGTGTGAACGTAATGGTTAAAGGTACCCGTCAAGGTACGGTTACTGACGGAAAGGGTGAATTTCAACTTACAGTTAATGATTCAAAGGCAGTAGTTGAATTTTCTTATGTTGGATTCAAAACCCAGGAAGTTCCTCTTAACGGCAGAAACTTTCTGAATATAAAACTACTGGAAGATACAGAGCTTCTGGAAGAGGTTGTTGTGGTTGGTTATGGAACACAAAAAAAGATGCATGTAACTGGTTCTTTAGCGCAAGTAGAAGCCAAGGATATTATAAGTGCACCATCCGGTAACCTGACAAACGCTTTAGTCGGAAAACTCCCGGGGTTAGTAGCGACACAGAAGTCAGGACAACCCGGATCTGACGGTTCCAGGTTGCTTATCCGCGGTGTCTCGACCTTGGGTGATGCTGCCCCTATGATCATTGTGGACGACGTGCAACGTTCATTTACCAATCTAGATCCGAACGAAATTGAAAGCATTACTATTTTGAAAGATGCTTCTGCCGCAGCAGTATATGGAATGCAGGGAGCAGGAGGAGTGATTTTAGTAAAAACGAAAAGAGGAAGCCTGCAAAAACCGCAAATTACTTATACCGGAAAAGTTTCATATAACCAGAACACTAATTATCCTAAATTTTTAAATGGTCCCGACTTCATTAAATACTATAATAAAGCGAGGGAAATGGACGGATTGGAGCCGCTCTTTTCCGAAGAGGTATATAATAAAGTATTGAATGGAGATCCTGAAGGCAAATACGCAAATACCAATTGGTTTGACGAATTAATGAAAGACGGCGCCTCTTCAACTCATCATAATATTTCTGTGAACGGAGGTAACGAAACAGCAAAATACTTCATCTCACTGGGATATTTCGATCAGGGAGGTATTGTAGATAAGTTTGCATTTAAGCGATATAACCTGCGTTCAAATATTGATGTGAACTTAAATAATAATTTCAAATTAGGGCTTGACCTGGGTGCTAGACAGGAAGATCGGAAATCAGGCTATTATTCGGTATCGAATCAGTCTTGGAATAACCCCATCAACCTGGCGCAACGCATGATGCCTATTACTCCAACAGAATACGGCGGCCTGCCTGTGGCGGCCAACATTGATGAATCGGCAAAATTCAATCCCATGGCGTTTAACAGCCTGACCGGATACAGTAATTCCATAATGAACATACTGATATCTTCACTCACTTTATCGTGGGATGTGCCTTTTATAAATGGGCTAACTGTAAAACTTAAAACCTCTTACGACAAAGATTATACCACAGCTAAATCGTGGAGGGAACAATTCCTTATGAACAGCTACAATGCAAAGACAGAAGAATATGAAATCGTGGAGTCCAATCATGGTGAACCTAAAGAGTCTGTCCTGAGAAATAGTAGTTCACAAGCTCAACGACTTACAGTACAACCATCCATCAGCTATAATAAGACTTTCGACAAACACAACATTTCAGCATTACTCTTATATGAGCAATCATCTTACGAATCTGAAAATTTAGCGGCAACCGTTCAGGGGTTTGACCTGAAAACATTACATGAACTTAATTTTGGGAAAGATATATTAAACGGCAAAAAAGGAGATGCTATAGGCGGGGGAAGTTATAAATTTAACCGCGCCGGTTACGTGGGGCGCATAAACTATAACTATGACAACAAATATTTAGCGGAATTAGTTGCCCGTTACGATGGGTCTGTACGTTTCCCATCTGAAAATAGATGGGGTTTCTTTCCCGCCGCTTCTTTCGGTTGGAGAATATCTGAAGAACCGTTTTTCGCAAGGTATAAGGATAAAATCGAGAACTTTAAACTGAGGGCATCAACCGGGCTGTTGGGTAACGACCGTATTGGCGACTTCCAATACCTGAACTTAATGAACCCAAATCCTCCCACTCTTTATATTGGAGACAAAGAATATATCTCTATATATACAGCAGGTAACGTAAACAGAGAAATCACCTGGGAAAAAACTGCTACTTACAATGTTGGATTTGATTTCATGCTGAGCCGTGGCATATTCGGGATGGAATTTGACTGCTTTTACAAATTAACCAATGATATTTTGATTCCAAGTTTGGGCACCTATCCCTGGTCGTTGGGAGGAAACCACCCCAGCACCATTAACGGCGGGAAAGTGAGTAACAAAGGTTTTGAGGTAGTACTAACCCATCAAAACAAAGTGGCCGATTTTCAATACAATGTAAGAGGAAATATTGGCTGGTCGCGAAATAAAGTTTTAAGGATGAATGAAAGTCCCAATGTCCCAGATTATCAAAAACGTACCGGGCGCAAAATGGGAGAAAAAATGGGCTTCATTACCGATGGATTGTATCAGTCCGATGAAGCAATCATCGATAGCCCTACTTTGGCTCATTTAAGCAAAGATCAAATCCGTCCCGGAGATATTCGCTATGTAGATTTAAATAAAGATGGCAAAATAGACAAAGCGCAAGATTACACATTCATAGGAAATAGCAACCTGCCGGAATTGTTTTACGGACTAAGCCTGGGTGCTACATGGAGAAACTTCGACTTATCTGTTTTCTTCCAGGGAGCTGCCATTACCGATGTATTCCTTAGCGGTGTGTATGGAAATGGGCATGTGGACGCCACAATTTTTACACGCCCTTTCCATGGAAACGGAAACTCACCATACTTCCTGATTGAAAACAGCTGGACGCCAGAAAATACGAATTCTGAATTTACCCGGTTGTCAACTATAGCAGCCGAAAAAGGTAACTGCAACGGATGGGCATCAGATTGGTGGATACGCGACGGCAGTTATTTGAGATTGAAGAACGCTCAGTTGGCATATAATTTAAAAAATGACTTCATCCGCAATATAGGTATTAATAATATCCGCTTTATGCTGACCGGAGGGAATCTATTTACATGGTCAAAATTAACAAAATACAATATAGACCCTGAGACACCTGAGATTACAAACGGATATTATCCGCAACAACGAACTTATGAGTTTGGTATTAATCTAACTTTTTAACGAATAAGAAAATGAAAAAAGTAAAAGCTATAACAGGAATTATTTCCGCCGTTTTTATATTAATCGGATGCTCTGACTTCTTAGATCCGGAGCCTCGTGCTAAATATAGTGAAATGGATGCCTGGAAGTCTGTAGAAAACACCTATTTATATATTAATGGTTTTTATAAACCCATTTATGAATATGGCCCGTATGGTCAAAAATATGCGGATGTGAGCCTTCATGACGGATTCTCCGATATCCTTCGCTACAGCACAAATGTAATGGGGGGAAATGGAGGCGATGTAAACAAAGTGGTCTATTCCGGCAATATCAGCCCCTCGGGTAATATTTTAAGCGATTATCAATATGAATATAACCGTATTCGTCGCATCAATGAATTCCTGTACGGATTGGAGACATATGCAAAATATGATAAAGATGTGGTGAAGCTGATGCAGGCTCAAGCCCGTTTTTTCAGGGCTTATCTTCACTTCATGCTTGTCAGGAACCACGGGAGCATCGTCATCCGTGACTATATCGACGGGCCCAATGAGGCACTCAAGGCAAGAAGCCCGGAGAATGAATGTTGGGATTTTATTGAAAAAGATTTGGATTTTGCCGCCGAAAATCTGCCCGATGAATGGGACAAAAACAATTTCGGGCGCCTGACCAAAGGAGCCGTATATGGGTTCAAGTCAAGAGCAATGCTCTATGCCAAACGATGGGATAAAGCTGCAGAAGCAGCTCAAAAAGTAGTTGACAAAGAAGGGACACTCTATGGCCTGCTTCCCGATTATGCCGATGTCTTCAAACAAACCGACCTGTGTAAAGAAACAGTATTGGGATACAGGTTCCACGGACAACTCACCCATTCGATATTATTTGATAAGCTTTATAGCCCAAAAGGCGATTTTCCACCTAAAAATACTGATGTGAAATGTCTGGCGGTACCCACGCAAGAAATGGTGGATTCTTATTATATGGCAGACGGCAGTAAGTTCGACTGGGAGAACCCTGAACATAAAGCCGATCCTTACAAGAACAGGGAAGCGCGTTTCTATGCTTCAATTTTATACAACGGAGCTCCATGGAAAGGACGCACCATTGAAACTTTTGTAGGAGGTACAGACGGATTCAAAGAATTTGGAATAGACAATCATCCGAATACAACGACTACAGGGTATTATATTCGTAAGATGATAAACGAAAAGAGCGACAATATGGCACAAAAAGGCATAACTGCCTGGTCGGAAGTCAGGTATGCCGAAGTATTGCTCAATCAGGCCGAAGCGTTAAATGAAGCCGGAAAATCCGTTGAAGCGCTGGTTCCGTTGAATAAAGTGCGTCAAAGAGCTAAACTACCTAATGTAACCGAAACCAACCAGGCAAACCTTCGACAAATAATCAGAGAAGAACGTAAGATAGAGTTGGCATTCGAAGGACAACGCTATTGGGACTTGAGACGCTGGAGAATTGCACTTGAAGTATTAGGGAAAAAACGGATGCACGGTATGAAAATCACCAAAAATGCAGACGACACATTCAACTATGAGATAGTAGATTGCGATGGAAAAGATCGTTTTTTCGAGGAACGGTATTATCAATTTCCCATTCCATTGAATGAAATTCAGAACAACCCACTGTGTACACAAATTGATAAATGGTAATTAAAATGAAAAATACAATGAAGAATTTATATAAAATAGCGGGGATTTTAGGGTTACTCCTGATGTTCTCATGTGAAAGCGCAGATGTACTTGTCCCAACGCCCGGAAACGAAGTGACCGGCATCCGTATCATGTTGCCCGATGGCTCCAATACCGACTTCGCGGTTACCCCCGATGAAAATAATATCATTAAACTGGAGGTAGACGGAAGTTTGAAAACAGATCTTGCCAAAATACGCATGTCGGTAAGCATCCCCAACAACGCGACAGTTGAGTCATCAGTACCGCTTGGAGAATATATGGATTTCTCCAAACCGGTAAGTTTTGACGTAATCGGAGCTGATGGGGCAAAGCAAACCTACACGGTTCAATTGAGAGTGGTTCCCACAGCAATTGACGTGAAAGAGTTATGGAAGAAAACAGCAGCGGAGCTCAATTTCGTATCAAACAACAACGGGGCAATTGCTTTCAGCGGCAATTATCTGGTAGTCCATGAACGGACCAAATTCGATTATTACAACCTCCAAGATGGTACCAAAGCAGGCACTCTGTCATTCGAAGGTATCGATTGGAACACACTCACCCGTACGGTACCGTTATATATGGCCGGCGATGATGCAGGCAATATCGTCGCTTCTAATTTCTATATGACTCGCTGGATGCCCGCAGGCGGCACCAACACCATTCATATGTTCTGGTGGGAAGGCGTTACGGCAAAGCCCAAATTATTATTCTCTTATGATGTGGATATCGATAAACCCGGGAATATTGACGTAGGGAGGAAAATATATGTCAGGGGAGATATCTCCAAACATGCGTTCCTGTATATGGGAGTCTCCTTTCAAAACATGTTTTTACGCTGGGAAATTCAAAACGGGCAGGTTGTTTCCGAACAACCCGATAAAATTGAATATGATCCGGGATACCAGATGGGAATGCAACCCACCATCGTTCCCGTAGAATTCGGTAAAAACGCCAATTACTTTATTCCCAGATACGATAACGGAATAGGGAAAGTAGCGATTACCTATATGGACGGCACAACCAACAAGCCGATATATGCCTCTGAGCATCATATACAAAATGTCTTTCACCAATGGCTCACTAATGAAAATAGCGGGGTTGGCCATTCATTCGATTATGTAAACATGAATGGGGCAAAATATATCTTTCTTATCGAACAAGATTATTATTATTGGATGAGAGAGATCTTTCAGGTAAGGCCCATGATGAAAGACCCCTCTTCTGTTAAGAGCATTGTGAATCTGATTCATACCAGAAAGTGGAACGATTGGCTTTACTTTCCGTTGGATAGTTCATACGGAAAGAACGGAAATGTGACTGGTGACGTGACGATACGTGTGGCTCCTGATGGAAATTCATGTACGGTAGCCTTCTTATGCACCAACTCCGGAGTGATCGTTTGGAATGTTAATCTAGAATAGATTGGTTTCACATTACTGGAAGAGGAAACATTATGCTCCTCTTCCGGTATTTTTTCTCGATGAAAAAGATTATGGAAGCCTTTACGGGTGTTGAATTTCGAAAACAAACCGCAAGATGCGAAAGAGGCGGTTTATATCTGTTTGACAAAAGGAGACGGACTGATGTTCTTCGATATGATTTATCTGATCATGTATGACCAGAGAGGTGCCATTAAAAAAGGAATCGACAAGGCACTATCCAAAGATAAAAATTAAAAATACATGCAAAAAAAATCTTTAAATTCAATATTGTTTGCCGCCTTACTTTGCGTATGCCTTCCAGCACGTACAGAAGCACAAACGTCTTGCCCGGTAAAAGGGAAGGTAACCTGTGGGGAAAAAGGAGTAGCTAACGTGGTGGTTACAGACGGGCAAACCTGCGTACTGACCGATAAAGATGGATTGTTCTCTATGCCCTCACCCGATAGGAATGCTGAATTTGTATACATTACTACTCCGTCGGGGTATCTTACGCAAGATAGTTTAGGAATACCTCAATTTTATCAAAGGATCAACAGTGAAAAAAGTCAAACTTTTCATTTCACAATAAAGAAAAACCCCAAAAACGACCATCGTCATACCCTTCTGGTTCATTCTGACCCGCAATTCTTCAAAGAGGAAAACTTCGCATCATATACGAAGATTGTGGAGGATTGCAAACAGACAATAAACTCTAATAAGCAACACGATGTGTTCGGTATCGACTGCGGCGATCTTGTGGGCGACAGGCCTCAACTCTACTCCCGCTATATTGGGGAACTGAACAAAACTGGTATACCTTTTTATCGTGTATTGGGTAACCACGATGAGAATTATGGCGGTCGTTCCGATGAAACATCTACCCATACCTATAACAGCGTTTTCGGTCCCGCTTACTATTCTTTCAATCGCGGGAAAGTACATTATATAGTCCTTGATAATGTTTTTTACATTGGACGCGACTATTTCTACATTGGTTACATTACCGAAAAAATGTTCCAATGGTTGGAGCAGGATCTATCCCATGTACCCAAAGGTTCTACCGTTTTCGTTGCCATGCATATTCCCGCACAACTTTCCGAAACGCCACAACCGTTCTCGTACTCCAACGAAAACATGGGCGGACAAACCATAAACGCTTCCGCTTTATTTAAAATCCTCGAACCGTATAACGCGCACATTCTTACCGGACACATGCACTACAATAAAAACATTATCCATGCGCCCAATCTCTACGAACACAACACTGCCGCTATTTGCGGCACATGGTGGCAAGGCGATTATTGCTTGGACGGAACACCTCTCGGATACGGAGTATATGAAATAAACGGCGACAACGTACAATGGTACTTTAAAAGCGCCGGTCATCCGCAAGAGTATCAAATGCGCGCTTACGCCGTAGGAGAAAACACCAATTTTCCCGGCGATGTAACCGTAAACGTCTGGAATTGGGATAAAAACTGGAAAATAGAATGGACGGAAAACGGTCAAAACAGGGGCGAAATGACCCGATTCCAAGGCATTGACCCCGAAGTGGTAAAAATGTGTGCCGATAAAGACAAATTGGAATTCAAATGGATTTCGCCCATCATAAACGAACATATGTTCAGAGCCACTCCTGCGTCGAAAGGTTCAACAATAGAAATTATCGTTACAGACGCATTTGGGAAGAAATACAAAACAACCCTAAAATCCAACAATCCTAAAAATAAATGAATAAAAAAACAACTCTCTTTTTCCTGGTTTTATCGGGCTTTTTAACCGTAATTTACGGACAAAAAAAAGGAGAACATCCAAAAATTGATGTGCGGTCAAATCTCGAAGAAGGGATCTACAAAAAACAAGACAGCGTATTTTTTCTGATCACTCTCTCCAATATTTCAGAAAACGACAAATTGTTCTATGAGATTGGACCCGAAAAAATGCCTCCCCGTATAAAAGGCTCTTTACCTTCAATTCCAGGAACGTATAAAATATATGGAGATACGGAAATAACCTCTGGTTTTCTAAGATGTAAAGTTATTCTTTCGTCGGAAGGTGAAAAAACATACCAAACAGCAACAGCAGCGATAGAACCGGATCGTATTAAATCGACCACCCCACGTCCTGCCGATTTTGACAAATTCTGGCAAACAAAAATAAAAGAAGTATTAACGAAACCGCTCAACAGTGAACTGGCACTTATTCCGGAATACTCAAATGATTCAATAGATGTATTTCAGGTAAAATATCAGATAAGTAAAAAAGATGGTCATTTTTACGGTGTCCTATGTCTGCCCAAAAAGAATGAAAAACTTCCTGCACTAATCAGATTTCCAGGTGCAGGGGTATATCCATCAAGACCCGAAATGGAAATGGCGCAACAGGGAGTTATTACTTTAAGCGTTTATATCCACGATTATCCGGTTACTTTAGAAGAAAATTTCTATAACGAACTGAGTAAATCTGCCTTAAAAGAATATCAATATATTGGAATCGAAAATCGCAATGATTTTTATTACAATCGGGTAATTGCCGGATGTGTTAAAGCCGTGGAATTCATCTATTCTCTTCCGGAGTTTGATAAGGAAAGGCTTGCCGTTTGGGGTTCCAGCCAGGGTGGCGCACTCTCTATCATCACCGCTTCGCTGGAACGTAGAGTGAAACGATTAGCAGCCTTCTGCCCGGGAATGTGTGATTTTACAGGGTATCTCCATGGAAGACCAGGGGCTTGGCCCGATTTTTATAATAGCAGCGCCAATATAGGGAAACTCCAAAAAGAAAAAGTATATAAAAACGTATTACCTTATTATGACGTAGTTAATTTCGCCGAGAAAGTGAAAGTTCCCGGATTTTACTCATGGGGATTCAATGATCAAACTACTCCCCCTACTGCAATCTATGCTGCATATAACGGAATTAAAGCTCCCAAGGAAGTTTTTACAATCCCCCAAGGAGAACATAAAATATATCCTGAACAAATCGAAAAATTGAATAAATGGATTTTATCGTATTTTAATTTAGTTCATGAATAAGAAATAGTTCTAATCTTGTTCTAATCATGTAATTATATTAAGTAATAATTGTTATGTTTAATCCATATTAATAGGAATAGCCGTTTGAAAATCATTAAAAAATGAGATCAACAAGGATATGAGTACAAGAAGACAATTTTTAAAATCGTTAGGAACAACATTTGCTTTGGGATGTTTGTCGTCAGAATTACAGGCAACAATTTTAAGACATCCTTCTATAAAAGCCATTGAAGGTTCGTGGTTTGAGTTTCAACACCACAGCCTGATAGAAGGCAAATATTGGAATCCTGCTTTAGCCGCATTTACAGCAGAACAATGGGATAAAAAAATAAAAGAAATCGCCGACACCGGAATCCGGTATCTGGTGCTGTTGAATACGGCTATACGCGACAAAACGTTTTATCCTTCAAAACTTCTGCCTAAACACCAACTGGAATGTGAAGATCCGTTGGAAACGGTCCTTTCGGCTGCGGATAAATACAATATTAAGTTTTTCGTGAGCAACGGGTTCTATGGCGATTGGACTAAATCGGCTTTTCTTATGCAGGATAAGCAAGTGGAAAAACTCCGGTTACAAGCCATGAACGAAATTGCTGAAAAATACTCCCACCACAAAAGTTTCTACGGTTGGTATTATCCTAACGAAACAGGCATTAGAGGACATTACGATGATTTTTTTATCAACTATGTGAATGTTTCTTCACAAGAAGCGGTCAAGTTAATTCCCCACGCAAAAACACTTATTGCGCCATACGGAACACGAAATGTAACTCCCGATGAAAAATATGTACGCCAACTAGAACAACTCAATGTAGACTATATTGCCTATCAGGATGAAATAGGAGTGGAAAAAACAAACGTAGAAGAAAGCGCCGCCTTTTTCGAAAACTTACATAACCTCCATAAAAAAGCAGCCAGATCGAAACTGTGGGCAGATGTAGAAGTGTTCAGATTTGAAGGAAAAGTATATCAAAGTGCTTTACTTCCTGCTCCGGCAAAAAGAGTTATTGAACAAGTGAAAGCCATATCGCCGTATGTAGAGAAAATATTCATCTATCAGTACATCGGGTTGATGAATAAAGCGGAAAGTCCTGTTTTCGCTGGAGTTCCCGAATCTGTTTCCTTATATGAAGGTTTGATGAAAAACCATTTTTTGAAAAAATAAAATATAATTTTAATAAATACAGAAAATGAGACATATATTTTTTCGCATTGCCATTCTCTCTTTGCTGTTGCTTAACTGTTCAGACAAAAACAAAGAAAACGAATTTGACTTCAGGTACATTACCAAACTTGAGGTACTTTCACACAAAGCTCTTGATGTAAAAATTGACAACTTCAGGAAAACGATAGACTTGCTGTTTGAAAGTGGGCAAGACTTTTCGCAAGTGGAGATAAGACTGACGTTAGCGAATAATGTTGAGATGGTCGCTCCTCAAACGGCAACCGCCATATACGATCTAACCAATAAAACTGAAATCTCAGTTAAAAGAAACGGAGAAGTTACAACTTTCATTGTTAATCTGCGTTATAAATCAATTCCTTTTGTAATTTCTTCTAACAATTGGGAAAAAAAAGATAATTTTGGCAACCTTCCGGAATATCTGTCCATATATAAATATAAAAAAGATATTTCCGGAAAATTGGTACAGGCATACATCGCTGTAGCTGATGTGAGCGAAGGAAAAGCAAAATTTAAAATCCTGGGGGAAAAAAAAGGGTATCATACCCCTACACAGTTCTATGAAGCTAACTCTTTTCCCAAAGTGGTTCTTAACGGCGGATTTTTCTGGTCGGGAACTTCATTGGGACTGATCATAAAGAACGGGGAGACAGTGTCGAAAATAGAAACGGTTACAACAAGGAAATATAACGGGGTAGACACAAATTATTATCCCACCACAGGTGCATTCGGGATGGAGAGCGATGGTACATTCACTTCTCAGTGGGTATATCATTCGAATAACATTTTATATGCCTATCCTTCTCCTTCTCCCAATAAATCAGGTGAAAAGCCTATGCCCATACCTTCAGCAATTTTTCCTGAAGGTGCTGTGAAATGGCAACCTAAAGAAGCCATTAGTGCCGGCCCCCTATTAATAAAAGAGGGAGAGTACAAGAATTTATGGGAAAACGAACTGTTCGATGAGGCGAGTGGTGTAGGTCCCAATTACAATCATCCCCGCTCGGCAGTCGGATATCACCCGAACGGATACGTTGTACTCTTCGTATGCGAAGGACGAAATAAAACGCCTAATACACCGGGCATGACATTAAAGAATGTAGCAGATATTTTATTGGAATTAGGCTGTACAGAGGCAATCAATCTGGATGGCGGAGGCTCATCATGCATGTTAATAAATGGGAAGGAAACAATAATTCCCAGCGATGGTAAACAACGGACCATTACAAATATGGTAGCAATATATTGATATAGACATTTCAGAATTAAAAAACAATAAATAAAGAGAATTAAGATGGATAGAAGAAGTTTTATTACGTACGCTACTTTATTGGGAGGTTCTGCAGCATTAAAGGGTAATAATACTTTTATACCCTCCAAGAAACATATAAAAAAGTCCATTAATTCCAGATCACGTGAACTACACGCAGATGTCATCATCCTGGGTGGAGGAATGGGGGGGTGTGCTGCCGCTCTTGCCTGTTGCCGCAATGGACTGAGTGTGATCATGACCGAAGAGACCGACTGGATTGGTGGGCAAGTGTCCCAGCAGGGAGTCCCTCCCGACGAACACCAGTGGATCGAGACCCACGGCGCACCGCAATCGTATCGAGAGTTCAGAAATAAGGTACGCAACTACTACCGTCAGAATTATCCGCTTACGGAAGCGGCCCGCGGCCGGGTAAATCTCAATCCGGGTGATGGGAGCGTATCCAGGATATGTCATGAGCCAAGAGTTGCCGTGTCCGTCTTGACAGATATGCTTTCGCCGTTTCTTAGTACCGGAAAATTGCGGATTCTCCTTAACCATAAGGTATGGAGCAGCGAAGTCTACGGTGACCAGGTAATAAGTGTAGCAGTAAAGAGCATGGAAAAAGGTGACCGGACTATATTAACGGGTGATTCTTTCGTTGATGCAACTGAATGTGGAGATCTGCTCCCATTGACAAATACGGAATATATTACAGGTACAGAATCGAAACATGACACTAAAGAACTGCATGCACCCGAAAAGGCTGATCCGATGAACAACCAGGCATTTACCGTCTGCTTTGCAATGGATTATCAACCCGGAAGAGACAATGTACAGGATCCTCCAAAGGAGTATGATTTCTGGAGAAAATATGTTCCTGAATTGACTCCTCCCTGGTCGGGAAGGTTGCTCGATTTATCCTACTCTAATCCACGTACGCTGCAACCTCAGAAAGTGGGCTTCGACCCATCGGGGAAAAACCCGGAAGGTCTCTTCAACTTATGGAACTACCGTCGCATCATAAACCGACAAAACTTTGTTGAAGGCACATATGATGGAGATATCACCATTGTCAACTGGCCACAAAACGATTTTCTTTTGGGTAACCTGCTGGATGTGCCGGAAAAAACATTCAAAGAAAATGTTGAAAAGGCAAAACAGTTGAGCCACGCACTCTTCTACTGGTTGCAAACCGAGGTGCCCAGACCCGATGGCGGTAAAGGATGGCACGGCCTAAGGCTGCGAGGGGATATCATGGGCACCCATGACGGGATGGCAAAATATCCCTACATCCGGGAATCAAGACGCATCCGTGCCGAATTCACAGTTCTGGAAGAACACGTGGGAGCCGAAAACAGACGTTTGGTTGCCGGCGATATTAAAGGGATGCGTTCCGCAGAATTTTTCGACAGTGTGGGCATCGGTTTTTATGCCATCGACCTGCATCCCTCTACAGGTGGCATCAATTATATCGACATTCCGTCGCTTCCTTTCCAAATACCACTCGGCGCACTGCTACCCATACGTATGAACAACCTGCTCCCGGCCAACAAAAACATCGGCACCACTCATATCACCAACGGCTGTTACCGGTTGCACCCTGTGGAGTGGAGCATTGGAGAAGCGGTAGGCCAACTGATTGCTTTCGCAAAAAAGAAGGAGGTGCCTTTCAGAGCTGTAAGGGAACAGCGGGAGCTTTTGACGGATTTTCAACAAATGTTACATAAGCAGGGTGTGGAAACTGAATGGCCTTGACCCGTAAGGCAGCTTTTATAAACATTATTAACAACATACAGGAGATGAAAAAAACAAGCCATTTAATATTGATTCTGATTTTAGGACTAATCGCAATGAACATGAATGCAGAAGGTATGAAAAACAAAGAGAAAAGAGTAATTGTAATCTGTGCCCATCCCGATGATGCAGAATTGACAACGGGCGGTACCGGCATCCTTTTATCACGCTCAGGATATAAAGTTAAACTTGTCTCTCTTACAAATGGCAATAAGGGACATCATGAAGGCACGAAAAACGAGATAGCTATCCGCAGATACAATGAAACTCAGGAAGTAAAGAAGCGAATGAACTGTGAATACGAGATACTCAATAATGAAGATGGGGAACTGGAAGCAAATTTAAAAAACCGCATGGAGGTGATACGACTGATACGGGAGTGGAAAGCCGACATTGTGATCACTCATCCTTCGTATGACTATCATCCTGATCACCGGAACACCTCTTTACTGGTACAAGATGCCGCATTTTTGGTTAATGTCCCTAAAATATTACCAGAAGTCCCGGCATTAACCGAGAGTCCTTTATTTCTTTATACGAGAGGGCGTTATGCTGATCGTCAAAAGCCCAACCCCGATATCGTAGTAGATATCACACCGGTGGTAAGAGAGAAAGCATATATCATTGATGCTCATGCATCCCAAATATATGAATGGTTGCCCTGGATTAACCGGAGCAACAAGATCATTCCAGACACACAAGAAGAGAAAATTGAATATATCCTGAAAGAATATGTGCTGAAGCGGGGAGAGATAAAGGAAAAAGACAGACCTGTTGTTGAAAAATGGTATGGGAGCAAGGCAAAAGAAGTAAAAACAATCGAAGCATTTGAAATCTGCGAATTTGGCCGTAGTGTCGACGATCGGGAGATCAGGGAATTATTCCCAATGTTTCCCAAATAACAAAGGTTTTGTTAAATTTGACTTAATAGCCGTATAGCCTGATAATTATTCCGTTCTTTTAATCAGTCAGGTGCGAGAAGTCCGTTTAAAACAGTTGATTATTGAGTCTGCTCCGAAAACCCCAAAACCCGATTTCAGAAGGTCACAACTCGCTGGAAATCGATAGCATTCTTTGTTGGATTTTCAGCAAAAAAGACTTATCGGAGGGGACTCATTATTGAAATAGAAGAAGAAATATAAAAACAATATTCGCAACTTGATAAAAATAAGCAAAAAAAAGAGCAATAAGCTTTCAAGAAGATCGTTTTTTAAATCGTCAGGCATAACCACACATGAGGAAGGAATCCGGCACAATTAAAGAACGGGCCAAAAAATCCATCTGACAATAATGTAAATAATAAAAATAACCAGATGACAAAAGTAAATTTGTTTTTAGCATGTATCCTCTATTTAGTCACATCGCAAATACATGCGCAAACGGTATATTATGAGGCAGATCAGTTTCAGCTTATAGGAAAAATATCGGAAGAAACCGAGACACGATACGAACGACTCCCGGCCTACCTTAAAGAGAGGTGCCGCGCTCCGTTATGGAATTTGGGAAAAAACAGTTCCGGCCTAGCGTTACGTTTCAGGACAAACAGCAGTGCCATCTCTACGAGATGGGAAGTGGCGGGAGATAACCATATGAACCATATGACCGATACAGGTATCAAGGGGATCGATCTCTATGCTTGGGAAAAAAATCACTGGCAACCTGTGAAAGCAGGCCTTCCTACAGGGAAGACAAACGAACGGGTCATTATCTCGAATATGACGGCGCAGGAACGGGAATATATAATGTTTCTTCCTCTTTATGACGGAATTATTTCTCTCTCAATAGGCATAGACTCCACCGCCTATATTAAAAATCCGGCACTGCCCTACCCCGACACAACTCATCCCATTCTGGTTTACGGAACCAGCATCACTCAGGGAGGATGTGCTTCAAGGCCGGGAATGTCGTATACCAACATCCTTACCCGCAAATTAAACAGGGAGGTGATTAACTTGGGATTCAGCGGAAACGGTCAGCTCGATTATGAGATTGCTGAATTAATGGCAACTCGCCGGGATGCATCGATGTTTATACTAGACTTTATTCCCAATGTGAACGCTAAACAGCTGACTGAAAAAACAATGACTTTTTTCAACATATTGCGTAAAACCAATCCAAACACCCCGATCCTTTTCGTTGAAACAATCATTTTTCCTCATTCATTTTACGATAGAAAGACCTATGAAACAATCACGGAAAAGAACAGACTGTTAAAAGAAGAATACGAAAAGATTAAACGCAGTGGAGATAAAAACATATACTACCTGACAGGTGATGACCTGATAGGTAATAATGGCGAAGCAACCGTTGATGGTGTACATCTTACCGATACAGGCTTCGCACGAATGGCAGAAAAACTTTTTGGAGCAATATACTGTATAGAAAACAAATAACATATAATACAGACAACTATGCTGAACAACAGAAGAGATTTTATTAAAAAAGCAGCTCTTGCCAGCGCATCAGCAGCTGCTATTCCATTGTTGCCGAGTTGTAGCAACAGCAAAAAAAATATTATGCAGGATAATGGTTCAAATATATATAAGGACAGTGAACTGAAAAGCGAACTTATTGTCCCGAGAAACAACGGAATCAAAATTACAGGTACGTTTTTAGATGAAATTTCTCATGATATTCCTCACCAGAACTGGGGTGAAGCGGAATGGGATCTTGATTTCCAACACATGAAGGCAATAGGTATTGATACGGTAATCATGATTCGTTCGGGTTACAAGAAATTCATTACTTACCCTTCACAATATCTGCTTGGCAAAGGATGTTATATGCCTTCTGTTGACCTGCTGGATATGTATTTGAGACTCGCAGAGAAGTATGATATGAAATTTTACTTTGGATTGTATGATTCTGGCCATTACTGGGCTACTGGCGACATGTCGCACGAGATAGAAGACAACAAATACGTAATTGATGAGGTGTGGGAAAATTATGGCGAAAAATTTAAGAGTTTTGGGGGCTGGTATGTGAGTGGGGAGATAAGCCGCGCCACCAAGGGAGCTATCGGAGCATTTTATGCAATGGGTAAGCAGTGTAAAGATGTATCTGGCGGATTACCCACATTTATTTCACCTTGGATAGATGGGAAAAAAGCTGTGGCAGCAAGCGGAATTTCCCTATCCAAAAACGAAGCCGTATCCGTTCAGCAGCACGAAAAGGAATGGGATGAGATTTTCGCGGGAATCCACGAAGTAGTTGATGCTGTTGCATTCCAGGATGGACATATCGATTATGATGAACTGGATGCTTTTTTCACTGTGAACAAGAAGCTGGCCGATAAATATGGTATGAAATGTTGGACAAATGCCGAGACTTTCGACCGCGATATGCCCATCAAGTTCCTGCCTATAAAATTCGATAAATTGCGCATGAAGCTGGAGGCAGCTCAACGTTGCGGATACGACAAGGCCATTACCTTTGAGTTCTCTCACTTCATGAGTCCACAGTCTGCCTACACTCAGGCGGGTAACTTATACTGCAGATATAAAGAATACTTTAACTTGTAGACAAGATGAACAAGGTAAATAATTTAGGCTATGTGACGTTTCTGTCCGTTGTTGCTGCATTGGGTGGTTTTTTATTCGGTTACGATACGGCTGTAATATCCGGAACCGTTTCGCAGGTTTCCAGTCAGTTTTCGCTTACAACTCTGCAAAGTGGCTGGTATGTAGGCTGTGCTCTGGTTGGGTCGATTACAGGTGTACTCTTCGCCGGGACATTAAGTGACCGTTTGGGACGCAAAAAAACAATGCTGATTTCAGCTATACTTTTTACTGTTTCTGCAGCAGGATGTGCTGTCTCTGCCAATCTTGATCAGCTAGTTATTTATCGTATGATTGGCGGGGTAGGTATTGGTATTGTATCCGTAGTATGCCCTCTGTATATCTCGGAAGTTTCACCCGCATCGCACCGGGGACGTATGGTATCGCTCTACCAGCTTGCCGTTACAGTCGGGTTTCTTGGAGCTTATCTGATGAATTACTTTTTACTTGACCTGTCTGTAAATTTCTCCTCAAGCAACCCCCTTTTACTCAAAATATTTGGAACAGAAGTATGGCGAGGTATGCTGGGAGCTGAAACATTACCTGCCCTACTGTTCTTTATCATCATTTTCTTTATTCCGGAAAGCCCCCGATGGCTGATTGTAAAAGAACAGGAAAGCCGGGCATCCTCTATTTTTGCAAAAATATATAATGACTCATCTGTTATTTCGTTTCAGATAAACGAAACAAAGTCGATGCTGCAGTCGGAAGAAAAATCTGAATGGAAATTGCTTTTAAGCCCGGGTATCTTCCGTGCAGTAATTATAGGAGCCGCTATTGCTATCTTGGGGCAATTTATGGGAGTAAATGCCGTATTGTACTACGGACCGTCAATTTTCGAAGCCAGCGGGCTCTCCAGCGGAGATTCCCTGTTCTACCAGTCGCTTATTGGTCTGGTAAATATGGGCACCACCATATTGGCACTTTTAATCATAGACAGGATAGGCAGGAAAAAGCTGGTCTATATTGGTGTATCTGGTATGATTGTTTCTCTTTTGCTTATCGGAACCTACTTTTTAATGGGAGACACATGGAATCTATCAAGCATTTTCCTGTTAGTATGTTTTCTAATGTACATATTTTTCACAGCCGGATCCATTAGTGCTGTTATTTTCGTTTTTCTGTCGGAAATGTATCCTACCCGCATCCGTGGTACCGCCATGTCTATAGCGGGACTATCTCTCTGGATAGGCACCTATCTCATCGGGCAACTTACACCGTGGATGCTTGAGACCCTTACTCCCGCCGGAACCTTCTTCCTGTTCGGTATCATGTGTATCCCTTATATGTTGATCGTATGGAAGCTTATGCCGGAAACAGCCGGTAAATCACTGGAGGAGATCGAACGATTCTGGATGAAAGGTAAAAACTCAAGCAGCTCATCTTTATAACACTCTTCTTGTAAGACATGTGCCCGAAGAGATTAATACATCTAATTTTCTGCTATTTTCGCATCGAGAAATGAGTCTCCTCCAATAAGTCTTTTTTCTTGAAAATTTCACAAGATGATCATTGATTTTCAATAAGTTGCAAACCGATAAAATTGGGTTTTAAGGTTTTCGGAGAGGACTCAGAAATTAAATTAGAAAATTATGTTGTCAATTAGTCGGCCTTTAAAAAGTATTCAATCATCTATATTACAGCAAATAGTAGATACATCTATTGGTTTATTTTGCAAGTTTTCGTAATTAAACACTCCTATTCAAGAGCATTGAACATTTTTAGTTCATGCTCTTGAATTTTTAATTATTTTTGCAATTATCCTATCAACAACAATATGAAGAATGTAAATTTTTTTATACTCTTTTTCCTGATTTTTGGAATACGGATTTTTGCAGGCCCAGTCAAAGTAGCCTGTGTGGGGAACTCAGTGACATTTGGTGTGGGAATTGAGAACCAGGATGAAAAGTATCCGGCTCAACTACAAGCGATGCTGGGTAAAGAATATGAAGTAAAAAACTTTGGACACAGCGGCGCTTCATTGTTAAAGAACGGATTCAGGCCATATTGGATATTACCCGAGTTTGAAGAAGCGATTTCATATAAACCGGATATCGTTATCATTCATCTCGGGCTTAATGATACTGATCCGAGAAGCTGGCCAAAATTTCGCGATGAGTTCGTAAGAGATTATTCCAGCCTGATTGATACCTTTAAAACAATAAACCCCGGGGCAGAGGTGAAAATTTGCAGGTTAACACCCATCTTCACCGGGCACAAACGATTCAAGTCGAGTACCAGGGACTGGTTCTGGCAGGTACAGGATGCTCTTGAAACTGTTGCTGAGATCAATAATGTAGCACTTATTGACCTTCATACGCCGCTATACCGCCGTCCCGACCTACTGCCTGATGCAGTACATCCAACCGGTGAGGGTGCCGGTATTATTGCAAGAACAGTTTATGGTGCAATTACCCAAGAGTATGGCGGACTAAGGTTAGCTCCTCCATTCTCAAGCGGAATGGTGTTGCAACGTAAGCAACCAATCGTATTCTGGGGGACTGCCAATGGCGGGAGTGAGGTCGCGGTAAAATTCAACACATATAAAAAATCAGCCGTGACTGGCGCTGACGGAAAATGGGAGATTGAATTTCCAGCTTTGGAAGCAGGAGGTCCATATACGGCGGTTATAGAGAACGGAATATCAAAAATAATATTAAAAGATATACTTATCGGCGATGTGTGGCTTTGTTCCGGTCAATCAAACATGGAGTTCATTTTAAGTAAAGCAGCCACAGCATCTGAAGATATTCCTGGTGCCAACTTCCCGAAAATACGTCTGCTCAATATGCAACCTGTTGCCTATACCAATAATGAGGCATGGGAAGAGGAGACTCTGGAAAAAATTAACCGGTTACAATATTTTACTATGGGTGAATGGCAGCGATGTACACCGGAGACAGCCGGAAATTTCTCTGCTGTGGCATACCATTTTGGGAAAAAAATCCATCAGGAAACAGGTGTCCCGATGGGACTTATACTGAATGCTACAGGTGGCTCACCTGCTGAAGCATGGATAGACCGGCTAACACTTGAACGCCATCCCCGTTTGGTTGATATGTTTCAAAACTGGAACAATAACGATTATATAAACAGTTGGTGCCGGGAAAGAGCAACAAAGAACATAGAGTTATCCAAAAACAGCCTGCAGCGACATCCTTACCATCCAGCCTACCTTTACGAAGCCGGCATTTCAGAAATCACAAAATTAAATATAACCGGAGTTATCTGGTACCAGGGAGAATCGAACGAGCATAATGTGGAACTGCATGAAGTGATCTTCCCCACTCTCGTGAAAAGCTGGAGAAAGGCTTGGGATAGGGAGTTCCCTTTTTATTTCGTACAACTTTCCAGTACGGCAACCGGTAGAGAAACCTGGGGGCACCTTAGAGACAGTCAGCGCAGATTATCAGCCCTTGTCCCAAAAACCGGCATGGCTGTCTCTTCAGATCTGGGCGACAGTACCGACGTACATCCGCGTCAGAAAAAACAGATCGGGGAACGCCTTGCACGATGGGCTCTAAATCGAACATACGAGATAACGGATATTGTTCCATCCGGTCCGTTGTTTCGCGATCTCTTTTTCGATGGAGGAGAGGGCTGGCTCTTTTTCGAATATGCCGAAGGATTGCACACCTCTGACGGGGAGCCTCTTCGCTCGTTCGAGCTGGCTGAGTATCCGGGATTGTTTTATCCGGCAACTGCAGAGGTTATTGGGAATGTTGTCAGAGTTAGTTCAAAAATGGTGAGAAATCCCAAATACGTACGTTACGGATGGAGCTCCTTTTCCGATGGAAACCTTGTGAATGGTGAAGAATTACCAGCTTCAACCTTTTCAAATGAAAATTTAGCTGTAACCTTTGCCGAAATGATACCGTCACGCACAGAACACAACAATACAAATAACGATATGAAAATAACCTGGACAAAACTAACTACAAAAGGGTTGAATAATAACCTGGCAAAGGGGTTATCAGCTACATACGCTGCACTAATAGACAACAAGCTAGTGGTTGCCGGCGGGGCCAACTTCCCCGGAAAACCCGGATTTGAAGGCGGTTCGAAAGCATTTTACAATGAAATTATGCTGTACGATTCAACAAAAAATAAGTGGAAGCTTATAGGACACTTGCCCCATTCATCGGCTTACGGTGTATCCGTCCCCGTTTCGGACGGTGCATTGTGGATTGGCGGAAGCACCGCTTCGCAATCACTGAAGAGCGTTTATAGAATTTCCTTATCAGGGACTGGCACTATTGATCTGAAGCCGTTCCCGGGATTACCTGCCACCATGGATAACTTTGCCGGGTGCTCTATTGGAGACAAAGTCTTTATTGGGGGAGGAAACGTGAACGGGAAACCGTCAAATACTTTTTATTTCATGGATGCGAAGACCGATTCGGGATGGACGGTTTTACCCGATTATCCGGGCCTGCCCCGCGTTCAGCCTGTTATGGCAGCCGTTGAAGAAGAGGGGAAACCTTACGTCTACCTGTTCGGTGGTTTCTTTGGCGGGGATACCGAAAATAAACCGGCAATGGCAACCGATGTGCTTTGCTATGATGTCACAGCCGGGAAATGGGGAAAGGCTGGAGAGCAGATCGATCCGGGGACCGGAAAGCCATTTTCTCTCGGAGGTGCTGCAGCAATGCCGGTTGACAACAGGTATATACTTTGTTTGGGAGGCGTGAATCACGATCTATTTCTCTATGCCTTAGCTTCTCAACACAGCATAGCAATCAAAGCAGACTTAACAGCTGACGAGCGTAAACAGCAAAATTTTGAATTCTCGAAAAATTATATGACTCAACCCATAGAATACTACAAATTCAATCAGGAATGTCGTATATTTGACACGTTTACCGGTAAATGGAAGACAATTGACGTTACACCCAACACTGCCCGTGCGGGGGCAACACTCGTTTTCAGCGGAAAAGAGCTATACGCCGTACAAGGTGAACTGAAACCGGGCGTTCGTACACCAGTTACGATTAAAGGAGAGATTGACATATGAAGAACAGTAAAGCCTATCCGTGGATATTAGTCGGTTTACTTTGGTTTGTAGCGCTGCTGAACTATCTCGACCGCCAAATGCTTTCCACCATGCAATCATCCATGCAGATGGATATTAAAGAGTTAGCTATAGCAGAAAACTTCGGCAGAATAATGGGGATATTCCTGCTTATTTACGGTTTGATGAGTCCGGTAGCCGGAATAATTGCCGACCGTATAAACCGCAAATGGCTGATTGTAGGGAGCTTGTTTGTGTGGTCAGCAGTAACGTACGGATTAGGCTACGCGCAAACTTTTCAGCAGGTGTATTGGCTCCGTGCGCTGATGGGCGTCAGCGAAGCGCTTTACCTGCCCACGGGATTGGCGATGATTGCCGATTTCCACTCGTCGAAGACAAGGTCGCTGGCAATCGGCATTCACATGTCGGGATTATATGCCGGGCAGGCGCTCGGCGGATTCGGTGCAACCATCGCGGCAAACTATTCATGGCACACGGTTTTCCATTGGTTCGGAATTGCCGGGATTGTATATGCCATGCTGCTTATTTTCCTGCTGCACGACAAAGAGGGACACGCGGGCACCAAGACAGCCAGGCTGAATGTGGATCCCCAAAAGGCAAGCATTAATAAAACGTCTGTTTTAAGCTCATTTGGGATTATCCTGGGCACTGTCTCTTTCTGGATAATGCTTTTCTACTTTATGGCTCCGAGTTTTCCCGGCTGGGCAACAAAAAACTGGCTCCCCACACTGTTTTCGGAAAACCTGGGAATTGAAATGGCTAAAGCCGGGCCCATGGCTACCATTTCCATCGCCATAGCCTCGTTTATCGGCGTGCTTATCGGAGGACCGCTATCCGACCGTTGGGTTCAGAAAAATATCCGCGGCCGCATATACACCAGTGTCATCGGACTCACACTAACCATCCCTTCTCTCATACTGCTGGGGTATGGACACACATATGCCGGACTGATTGGAGCAGCAATGCTTTTTGGCATTGGATACGGCATGTTCGACACAAACAATATGCCGATACTCTGCCAGATTATTCCTCAGAAATACCGTGCCACTGCTTATGGAATTATGAACATGATGGGTGTATTCGCGGGTTATGCCGTTACGCTGATACTGGGAAGCTCTACAGACGCGGGTAATCTGGGTGCCGACTTCAGCAAGTTATCTATTGTGGTGCTGGCAGCCATAATTTTGATGATACTTTTTGTGAAGCCGAAGCATGAGCTCACCTATCTGCACGATAAAGAAAAAACAGATTAATAATTTAAAACAAAAACGGGAATTATGAAATTTGAAAAAATCAAAGGTTTAGTTGTAGCACCATTCACTCCATTCGACAGAAAGGGTGAAGTAGATTTAGGACCGATAGCTGACTATGCAACCATGTTGCAAAAGAATGGTTTGATAGGGGTGTTCATAAACGGGTCATCAGGCGAAGGCTATATGCTGACAGTGGAAGAACGGTTGAAACTGGCCGAAAAATGGATGTCTGTAGCACCTGACGGATTCAAAGTTATTGTGCACGTTGGAGCCACCTGCATAAAGGATAGCTACAGGATGGCACAACATGCGCAGGATATCGGGGCTTTCGGCGTTGGAGCCATGGCTTCCCCATTCCCGAAAGCGGGAAGGGTGGAAGAACTGGTGCAATATTGTGAAGAGATTGCAACAGGTGCACCCAACCTGCCATTTTACTTCTATCACATCCCGGCATTGAATGGTGTTTATCTTCCCATGCTGCCCTTTCTGAAAAAGGCTGAAGGACGCATCCCAAATCTGGCCGGCATTAAATATACCTTTGAGAGCCTTTATGAATACAACCAGTGTATGTTATATGAAAATGGGAAGTTTGATATGCTCCACGGGCAGGACGAGACCATACTTTCGGCGTTAGTAATGGGAGGTGCGCAAGGCGGCATCAGTGGGACTGGAAGTTATATTGGAAGTTCACTTGTTGGGGTGATCAACGAATACAACAAAGGTAATATCGAAAAAGCACGAGATCATCAGAATTTTGCACAGGAGGTTATAAATGTAATTGCACGGTACAGAGGAAATATTGTGGCCGGCAAACGAATCATGAAGCTGATTGGGCTGGACCTGGGCATCAACCGCACACCATTTCAGAATGTGACAGCCGAAGAGGAAACGATTATTAAAAAAGAGCTGGAATCGATAGGTTTTTTTAACAGGTGTAATAAATTTTAGGCAAGTTTCAAGTATACCCGTTATGCAGGATGTAATTTAAAATTAGTTGCATTTTCACTTGTTTTGAGATATAACAGGCATTAAAAGCAATTGCCTTGCAATTTCCGGTCCAGGCAGATTTTAAAAAATAAGAATTGAGTTTGCTCCGAAAATCCCCAAATCCGGTTTTAATAGTTTCCAACTCGCTGAATATCAATGTGGTTTTGGAATATTTTCATTAGAAAAGAGTTATAATAGGGGACTCAGAATTAGTAGGAGGCAAATGAAAATAACGGTTATGGTGAGCAGAAAATTATTTCAATTATTTTAAAATCAAAATCCATTTTTGCAAGCAGAGAGAAAAGCTTGTAAAAATTTTACAAAAATCCGTATGAGAACAATCAACCTGTTTTTGTATTTTATTTCATCATTGTTTGTAGTAATTTGCTCATGCAATTCACCCGATGAAATTATTGAAGAACCAAGACTTGAGATCAAAGAGTTGACCCAGAATTTCGAGACAAAATCTGAGAGCCGCTCAATTGAAGTTGTTACAAATATCTCGGGTTGGAGTGCAAAGTCGTCGGAACCACTTTGGTGTGCAGCTTCCAAAAGCTCAATAAATAATAATGTGCTTATTATAAGTGTTAAAGAAAACAGGGGAACAGCCTCCAGGGAATGCGCAGTAACTGTAACCGGCGATAAGCTTGAGAGGGTTGTCACAGTGAAGCAACTTGGCAATTCGCCGGCACTGGCTTTATCGCCCGATTCGCTGTACTTGCCTTACAAATCATCAACCCGAAACATAACCGTAACAAGTAACGTGGAAAAGATAGATATTGAGATTCAACCACAGGAGGTTAGTTGGGTGACATGTACTATAAACAGCGAAACAGCCAGAATCTATAATGTCAGCATAACGGAAAACAAGTCTCCGGCTGAAAGAACGGCAATGGTCATATTTAAGTCGGCAGATCCTATAGAACAAACCCTTGCTAGAGACACATTGCTTGTAACCCAAAAGCCGGCCCAGGGATCTGTAAGTGAAGTGGAAGTGGCGAAAGATATAAAAATTATACCTTCCTCGGGTAAAGCCAACCAATATCAGCCTGGACAGAATATTGAAAACACCTATGATGGTGTCTTCGGAGGATCACCTTATCACTCTCCGTGGCTTGGAAAAACTTTTTTTCCGGTAATACTCGAATACTATTTCGACAATAAGCCCGATATAATTGATTACTTTATTTACCACACACGTTCCGGAAATGGCAACTTCGGGAGACTAAAACTATATGTAGCAACGCAAGATCAACAGGAATACCGTTTATATGGCGACTATGATTTCAAAGAAACCAGCAGCCCCTCAAAAATCACCTTTCCAGACGGATTGAAAAAACCCACAAAAATCAAATTTGAAGTCCTATCGGGATTGGGCGGTTATGCCAGTTGCGACGAGATGGAATTCTTTAAAATAAACACCGACAATCCATTATCGGGAAAATTGCTCACTGTTTTTACTGATATTTCGTGCTCCGCACTTAAAACGGGAGTAACAGACGCGGAAATAAACGCACTGCCTCTATTTTTCGGAAGCATTGCTACAAGCATGAAAAAGGAGACATATCCTCGTGATTTCCGAATAGCTAATTATCAACCGTATAGCATAACAGAGGAGTGGGCAGAAAAACTAATCATAAACAAGCGTGGGGTACTGGATAATTGTACTGGAATTTATGGCGAAGCAAACGAAGAAATAATAGTTTTAGTCGGAAAAACAAATGGTAACCAAATTCAACTTCGTTGTATTGGCGACGGAAATTTCAATGGCGACAATTACATGCTGAACGAAGGAATAAACAAAATCAGGCTACGTAATCGAGGATTGTTCTATATTATGTACAACGTGAGCAATATTCAATCGCCAATGGCTAAGCCAATTACCGTGCACTTCCCGATGCAGTGCGGCAAGGTGAACGGATATTGGGACATAAATATACATAAAACCGACGAAAAATATAAAGAACTGCTGGCTGCCGCAACTTACCCCTATTTCGATGTAAAAGGTAATCATATGATGCTGAAATTTGTAACCGATAACGGATTTCGCAAATATGTTCCCAACAAAATCATTGCTACTGTTAATTTCTGGGACGAGATGGTGACATGGCAACAAAGCCTGATGGGCTGGGAAGGAATTTATCCCGAACAAATGAACAACAGGATGTATGCACGTTCCACACCAACAGGTTATATGTCGGCACAGGATTATCAGACAAATTTTGGAGAAGGTGCACTATATAAAATTCTAAATCCGGCAGTAATGCTTCAAAACGAAGACGACCCGTGGGGGCCGGCACACGAAATAGGTCACATGAACCAGGGAGCAATAAACTGGGCAGGGAATACCGAAACATCAAACAACCTCTTTTCAAATCTCATTCACCACAAAATGACCTCTTTCCCGACACGTGGCGAAACAATGGAACAAAACAATAAGGCACTCGTACTGGAGAAGCGTGTTTTCACAAACGTAGGTACTTACAGTGGTGAAGATATTGGACACGCTTCGTTGCGAATGAACTGGCAGCTATACTGCTATTTCCATTGGTTAGAAAATGATGTGCAATTTTTCCCGAAACTCTTCTCTATATCACGCGAATCAGGCCGACGCCCCATAGCTAACAATCCCGGATGGTCGCAACTAAACTATGTGCGTAATGCATGTGATGCAGCCAAGCTCGACTTAACCGATTTCTTCGGTTTCTGGGGATTTTTCCGTCCTGTCGATATAATAATAAATCAGTATTACGAGGCTCATCTTAAAGTCACACAGGAGATGGTGAATGAAACTATCACATATGTGAAATCTAAAAATTACCCCAAACCAAAACAGGTAATCCAATATATTGAAGATCGCGACGGAGCAAATTACGGAGATGTGGGCAAACTTAACAAACAGTACAAAAACAACACCAAAATCACAAAATCTGTTTCTTATTCTAAAACAGGTAATACCATTACCATAAGCAATGGTGATGAAGCAGTTGGTTTTGAAGTGAAGGAGGGAGATGAATTGAAATTTTTCAGCAACAAGTATTCCTTCACCCTCCCAGCCGATTTATGGAATATCAACTGCAAAGTATATGCTGTACAGGCTGATGGTGTTAGAAAGCTGTTGAGCCCTTGATGATAGACTAATAATAACTCAACCCTTTTATTGCTGGTGTTTCAATAAATGGAATCCTCACGGTTATGAAGTAGAGTGATAATACGATTTACCACGGTAAAAAGAAGAAGGCCAAAAAAATCCCGCTGATATTAAAGCGAAACAGCATTTTAATATCAACGGGATAAAATTTTATAACGGTTTAGAATATTCTAAACGGGCAGGGGAATCTATTTTCCTTCAAATTCTTGTTGTTGCCGTTCTACCTCCTTCAGCTTATATTGCCTCAGTTCGGTTTCCAGCTCCGTCACTTTCCGTGAAAGATCTTCTGTGTCATTGTTTTTATCAACGTTCACTACACTTAACGAAACGCTTGCTGAAGCCCTGCCCTCTTCGCTGTATATCATACGATCTTTCGCTGGAACTGTTTCAAATATCAACTCTCCCGCTGCAGGCGTGTGGACACCTTCATCAATAACCGATGCCCTGACCTTTATTAATCCCGGTTTCAAAGTAGACCGGATAAGCACCGGGGCTGTTCCCCATTCCACTTTGCGCGGATTGGCCTCACTTTCAGGGCCGCCCAATATTTCTCCTTCGCCCTCAACCTCAAAACGGATTGATGAATTGTTCAACCTTTTCACATTACCCTCTGCATCGGTAACCGAAGCGACCACAGTCACAAAATCTGAACCGTTTGCTTCAGGAGCGACACCCTTGTTTTCAAGAGTAAGCACTATTTTAGCGGGCCTAAGAGCTGGTTTCTTCAAATACCGCGCAACCACTTTTCCATTGATCAACCCTTCAGCAATCATGTTGGCATCAGCCGCATTATTCTTTCGGTACAGTTCCTTCATATCCATAAAATCGAACACATCTTTGAACACCACCACCGGATGCGGCATTTTCATCCCCAAATCTGCAGGTTTCTGAACCAATGTGTCTTTTCCCAAGACAATCAATCGGACCTCATCGCAGTTTGTAAAAACGGTTACATCTTTTTCTGAAAAAGGAGTCATCTCATGAGCAATATATACCATCGGGAGATTTTTATCACTGACATCACGCTGGCTTGCGAACAGGTAATACGAATACTTTGGTTGTCGGAAAACATCAGCTATACCTCCGTAAAACGGATCGGGATGATAACCCCGCTGGTGATCGAACGAATGCCATAAAGCTCCTCCAACATGCTGGCGGGGTGCTTGATATAATGCTTCCCAACAGGTATACAAATAATCAGGATTGGAATAATGCTTTACCTGCACTAACTGAGCATGCTCGCCCCAGCCGCGACTCACCCGGCTCGGGGAATTGTGAGAATTCCAGTTGTCTACGCAGTCGCCCCACTCACGGTTGAAGAAACAGCGATCCTCCTTTTCGTAATCGAGTGACATCTTTTTAACATTTTCAGGCGTATTGTCGTACTTGTAATCCCAAAAGCCATACTGAAAAGGATGCGAATATATCACATCGAAATTCTCCTGCCCCCTGGCTTCCCAGTCGCACACTGTAAAAACTCCCTGCCCGGGGCATTCTTCATGTACAATATTGTGCACAATCCGGGCAAAATCGACTGGGTACCATGTTTCATTAAGAATAGGTTCCCACATCAGTACACAAGGGTGATTCCGGTCGCGGCGGACCATGTTTCGTATATCTTCGTAAATTCGTTCGGCAAAGATCGGTTTATCGTTCCAGAACTGCCAGCCTGGCGTGGCCACAATATAAAAGAGCCCGAGTGCATCGCATGCATCCATAAATGCAGGATCGACAGGGTAATGAGCTGCGCGTACAATATCACAGCCTGCCTCTTTCAGTATGCATGCATCGAGCCACTGCCCCAGGTTGGGGAGCGCATTACCCACATAGGCATGATCCTGGTGACGGTTTGCCCCTACCAGCTTGCCCTGATAGGGTTCGTTGTTAAGGTAGAATCCATCTTTTCCCCTGAAATCAATTATCCTGACCCCCACTTTTGTTGCAACGCCGTCTAAAGACTGCTTCTTTTTATTCAGGACCAGCACTTCAAGCTTGTAGAGATATGGATCATCCGGTGTCCATAACTTTGCTCCTTTTATCTTGATCTCCCTGCTGATGGTTGCCGAAGAGCCAGCACCAATTTCCAACGGAACGGAAGAGCGTGAAACAACCTCCCCCTCGGCACTCTTAAGAACCAGCTGAACAAGTACGTTTTCATCTATCTTAGCCTCATTCCGTATATCAGCTTGTACATTAATAACAGCTTCATTATCCGAGATAGAAGAAGTACGGGCAAAGAGCCCTCCACCAGCTACCTTGCGCGCGCGATTAGCATCACTCACGTAGATATGGTTGGTGGCAATAAGCCAGACATCGCGGTAAATTCCACCGAAGTACGAGAAATCGAGTACATCCTGAGCTTTGCCAGGAGGATAATCCGGATCGTTGCTGTTGTCTGCCCAAACGGCCAGAACATGTTTTTCACCGGCTTTCACTTTTCCTGTAAGCTCGACCGAGAACGGCAGGTAACCTCCAAAATGTTCCCCAAGTAGCTCGCCATCGAGCCATACCTTGCATTTACCCATCACGGCTTCGAAATAGAGGTTCAGAACTTTACCTTCAATTGACGGGTCTATGGTGAAATGTTTCCGGTACCAGGCTTCTCCCTGGTAGTTATTACAACCGCTAGCTTCGGTTGAAATCCACTCCAAGCCGTGCGGACAGTTCACCAATTCCCAGTCTGAATCATCAAAGCCGGGGAGCTCCGCCTGCGAAGCTTCTCCTTTGTAAAAGCGCCACCCTACATTAAAATTAAATATGTCACGCCCGCTATCTTTAACTTCAAAAAAACCAGCTTTTGAAAATTCCGGCATAACCGTAGTAGAAGCTTGCAAGTTCGGAAAAGAACAATACAGAATGGCAACAATTGCCAAATAAAACAGTTTTTCCTTCATTCCATAAATATTTAAAATTACTCAACAGGACCATAATTAATGCCGGCATTTTTCCAGCGTTCAAGAAAAGCGGGTAATGCCATGAGGAAGCGATAGTAATCTTTCTGATCATTATTCGTCCAGCCACACTCGGCATAAGCAGCTAAACGCGGGTACACCATCCTGTTCATGCTTTCCAAGGTTGGAATAAATTCGCCCCACATCTGACAACCCATTCCAAGTACTTTTTCTTCTAGCCCTTCCGGTAAGCCTTCAGGTATCGGATTAAAAGAATATGCTTTAGAAAGAGGAATGGATTTATAGTTGTAGTCGAGATAAGTGAAAGAGTGATTCGAGTTCACCACATCATATCCTTTAATTATGGTATTCAGTATCTTATCTATGTCTCCTTTCCAGAAATGCACAATAGCACCTTCAGCAAGCTTCTGCGACAACCCTTTGGTGTCTGCATCGGAATGGTAATCGTGAAGCCTATCTCCTGTAATTTCATTCCAGCCCATCATTCGCTTTTCTTTGGTTTTCAGCATTTCTGAAATATTATTGGTGAAAAACACCAGCAATTCGGCAGGTGTATTTAGTCCGTTTGCAGCCATATAGGTTTTCACCTGATCTGAAGCGTTCCACTGATCGTAACGCGGCTCATCACCTCCTATGTGTATTACCGGTGACGGGAATAGAGTTATTATTTCGTCAAACACATCGTTGAAGAATGCAAACACACGGGGATCGGCAACATTGTAGATATCATACTGAACGCCGAACTTGCAAGGCACATTGATTTCCAAACCGCTTGTGCCAAGCCAGGGATAAGAAGCAATAGCAGCACTTGAGTGACCGGGCATCTCAATCTCAGGCACAATCATAATATTACGATCGGCAGCAAAAGCAACTATCTCCCGGATCTCATCCTGGGTATAGTAACCGCTGTGTGGCTTCCCGTCGTAACGGTTGCTGTGAAAATGATCCACCTCGGTTGAATCCCTGGTTGAACCTACTTCGGTCAGGAGAGGATATTTCTTTATTTCGATTCGCCAGCCCTGGTCGTCAACCAGATGCCAGTGAAAGATATTCATTTTCAGCAAAGCCATTTCATCCAATAGTTGTTTTACTACCTCTTTTCCCTTAAAATGGCGAGCCTCATCGAGCATGAAAGATCTCCATGCAAAGGCAGGGTAATCTTCTATTACTCCACGTTGCACAGTGAAGCCTTTCTCGTT
This sequence comes from Proteiniphilum sp. UBA5463, assembly GCF_002427225.1. Lineage (NCBI taxonomy): Bacteria > Pseudomonadati > Bacteroidota > Bacteroidia > Bacteroidales > Dysgonomonadaceae > Proteiniphilum > Proteiniphilum sp. UBA5463. The sequence continues at coordinate 35,355 of NZ_DIQL01000026.1, forward strand.
TTTCCGAATAATCTGTCGTAATGACTGTATACCGTTAAAAACACCCTGGGGACTATCAGAAGTGATACTGATGCTATTTTTACCTGTTTCTAAACGGTATCCTTCCGGTTTTTCTGACTTAAAAGCCAAATCTATACGAAGCACGATATCAGCAATCTTCTCTCTGAGGACTGTTTCCATTTTAATCCCGTTCCCGGAGGCAAGGTAGCAGTTCAGCAATTCCGCCTCTTTTTCCAGTCCCGGAGAGAAAAAAAGTTTAACTTTTTCTCCCAGTTTCAACTCACCGGAACCATAACTTACAGATTGGGGCCGGGGGATGATTTGATACTCCACAGGAAGAACCTGACTAAAAACAAACAATGGGAACAGCGTTACAACCAACAATAATTCTCTTAGATTCATAATATAAAATTTATATCTATTTAGTTTAGGCTTTTGATGTTTTGATCTTTGGATCTTTGGATCTTACTCGGATATTCATTACGTTTACTTTTAATAGAAAAATAGCGACATACGGGAAAAGGATACATCGCTATTTTTTGTGTAGATAGATAATGTTATTTTATTATGGCTGTTAATCGAACATTTTTCTGAACTTATCGAAAACTTTTTTCCTTGCCGTTTTTGAAGGGATAAAGTTTTCTGATTTTTCCATCTCTTCCAACCACTTGCGTTCCTTGTCACTCAGGTTCTCAGGAACGTAAACATTAACATTAACAAGCTCATCACCTCTGCCAAAGCCATTTACCGAAGGCAGTCCCTTGTTACGTAACCTTAACACCTTGCCTGGTTGTGTCCCAGGTTCAATTTTCACCTTGGCCACTCCATCTATAGTCGGTACCTCAACTGTTCCTCCAAGAGTAGCAGTGGGGAAGCTCAGGTAAAGATTATAAATCACATCGTTCTCATCACGTATAAGGTTAGGGTCCTCCTCCTCTTCCACAACAATAAGTAGATCCCCATTTACTCCCCCTCGCCGTGCTGCATTGCCTTTTCCAGACAATGAAAGTTGCATGCCTTCGGCTACGCCTGCAGGTATCCTTATGGGTATTATCTCCTCGTCACGCACTATACCCTCACCATTACAATAGGTGCATTTTTTAACAATAGTCTTCCCTTCACCGTTACAGGTGGGACAGGTTGAGGTGGTCTGCATCTGGCCAAGGATAGTGTTTGCCACACGCGTTATCACGCCTGCTCCGTTGCAGGTTGAACATGTAGAGTACGAGCTACCGCTTTCGGAACCGTTCCCTCCGCAATGTGAACACGACACATATTTTTTTACTTTTATCTTCTTTTCAACACCGTTAAGGATCTCCTTAAGATTAAGCTTCACCTTCACACGCAGGTCGGAGCCCCTGTTAACCCTTCTTCCTCGTTGTGAACTCCCGAAACCGCCAAAACCGCCAAAACCGCCAAAATGGCCTCCGAATATATCACCAAATTGAGAGAATATATCATCCATAGACATACCTCCTCCGGTAAAACCGCCGGAAGCAGCACTACCTACACCCGCGTGTCCAAACTGATCGTAACGGGCACGCTTGTTCTCATCGCTAAGCACTTCATAAGCCTCTGCCGCCTCTTTAAATTTTTCTTCCGCCTCCTTATTCCCCGGGTTTTTGTCCGGGTGATATTGAATGGCTTTCTTGCGATAGGCTTTTTTTATCTCGTCAGCCGAGGCTGACTTAGGTACTCCCAGTATTTCGTAATAATCTCTTTTAACTGCCATTTTATTCTCCCACAATTACTTTTGGAAAGCGAATGATCTTGTCGTTCAACTCATACCCCTTCTGTATGCAATCAATCACAATACCTTTCTGTGACTCCTCCTCTGCAGGAATGGTGGTTACAGCTTCAAAGCGGTCTGCATCAAAAGGTTGTCCGACAGACTCAATCTCTTTCACCCCATGTTGCTTGAGGAAGTTTATAAATTTCGTATAGATAAGGTCAATACCCTGGAGCATGGCATCTTTGTCTTCAGCTGCATGTAGTGATGAAAGCGCACGTTCAAAATCATCAACAAGAGAGATAATATCAAGCAGAACTCTCTCTCCGCCATTTCTAATCAGTTCTGCCTTCTCTTTTAGTGTGCGCTTGCGAAAATTATCAAATTCGGCATGTAACCGGAGGTAATTGTCATTCAGCTCATCATACTTCTGTCGTGACTCTTCAAGCTCTTTTTGAAAATCGGTCTTTTCCTCTGTCAAATTGTCTGTCTTTTCCTCGATTACATTTTCTTCAAGGCTATCTTTATGATCTTTAGCCATCTCTTCGTTCATCTTTTCATTCATCTCTTTTTCCCTTTCTCCGGGATCTGTATAGTTGTTATTGTTTTCAGTCATATTGCTTTCAATTCATTTACCCATCAACTTACACTGCAAATAGTTTGCCAAAAAAAAATCAATAAAAACCGGGTGTGCTGTCTCAGAGAAATATTTCACACCACTCATCGAATACTTCTACCTGATGCCGCCCATGCCTGCCCAGGCTTTGTCTTATCTTTTTTAAAGGCTTCTCCTTTCCCAGTTGAGACTTTGAATAAAATTTATCAGCAAAACAAATTATCTTTTCCTCCAAGCTTTTAGGCCGCATATCTCTATGAGGAACAGGCAATTTACGATTTATGATTGTCTCCAGGCTAAGCCCTGTGCCGGTGTGGCGCTCACACACCAGCCCATGTCTGGGGAAACCTTCTAATGTCAGCAAATCACGTCCCAAATAACCGTGGCAAATATAGGGAAAGCTGCCTTCGCATGCAATATGGGGAGCATGGGTTTTGAAAATCCCAATATCATGAAGCATCCCGGCCTCCTCAATGAATCTGGTATCCACTGCCAATTCCGGATGCGCCTGAACGATAGAGAGGGCCTTGTTTGTCACATCTGAACAATGCGACATATATATATCATAGAGCTTTGTTCCTTCTTTGTAATATTTATCTATTATCGTCTGAGTGTCCATAAAAAACGGCGGGACTATTGGGTGTTGAACTTTACATTCACAAAAGTAATACAAAATCTCCGAACTGAAAACTTGCATTACTGAATTCCAAGTCATCTATAATCAATAGAAAGATGATAGTAAAAGTACTTTTGAGAAACACTTCTCAGATGTGTTTCATTTTAAGTTAATATTGGGGTTATGTACTGACCTTCATTGGTAAAATATTAAAGACAGCTTAGGTATGCGAATCAGGCATTAGATTACGTACCGATATTAAAGAATGCAAAATAAAAAAGCAATAAAAAATATAAAAAAAACAAATAAAACAGACCATATGCAAAAAAACAATATCTTTGTTAGTTTACAGCAGAAGAACATATGTGTCATGTAAAAAATAATTTGCTCAAGTGGTTTGGATTAGTCTTGTTTACATTATATGTAGGCGGCGCCTCCTTATTCACTCATACCCACGTTATTAACTACATAACGTACACTCACTCGCATCCATATAAATTTGGTAAGCAGGCACAACATGACCATACTGAAAAAGAACTTCAACTACTTGATCTGATACACCAGACTTCTACCACCACAGACATAATACCGGAGGTGATTTTTGCGGGGAACTATCTCACGGGAGCCCTGTTTCATCCGGAATCTTACAAATACACACACCTAATCAGGCTTGCTGCCCCGAAGCAGTTGAGGGCCCCTCCAGCATTAGAAATATTTCCACGGTAATTGTGATTTCTGCAGAAAAGGCCACTGTAAACTCTCGGACAACTTCTTTTTAAGAAGAAAGGTTGCCCAAAGTGGTATGTACTGCTGAAATTACCCTGTCATGACTTTTTTACATTAAAAAAACTTGCAGCATATCTAAGTCAGACATATTTATCAAACAAAAAAAATTCAATAATTCGGCGGTTCTCAAAGAGCCACTGATAACGACCTTGTTACATGGCGGTTAATTAAAAATCTGCCGAATTATTATCTTTTAATACAAATAAAAAAATGAAGAATATTATAACGCTACTTCTATGCCTCATTACAATTTCAGTCTATGCACAGGCAGATGAAGGGGTACCGAACCAAACTGATGCGCATATTTTCGGGCATGTACTTGATAAAAAAACGCAGGAACACCTTCCTTTCGTGACCATAAGAATAAAAGGAACTATGATAGCCATCACAACTGATGCTACGGGGCATTATTTTTTACGAAATTTACCCACAGGCAATTTTACAATGGAGATCTCAATGATGGGATACAAAACAATAACAAAAGAGGTGTCGATCCGGGCAAATACTTCACTAGAGATAGACTTTGAGATGGAAGAGGAGAGCATCCCGCTCAACGCCGTAGTGGTGTCGGCCAACCGGAACGAAACCAACCGGATGCTGGCCCCCTCGTTGGTGAGCGTGGTGGATGTAAAGATGCTGGAAGCCACCAACTCGAAAAACCTGGCGCAGGCACTGAATTTCCAGCCCGGCTTACGC
>NZ_DIQL01000017.1:0-34230 GCF_002427225.1 Proteiniphilum sp. UBA5463
GTGCAAAGATAGAGATTGTTTTTTTACTGTGCAAACTAAAAAGCGAATAATTTAATACTTTTTTTTCAAAATTCTCCAATTATCGATTCACAAACAAGATAATCAGGTAATTAAAAAAGTAAAAAAAATCAACTTTTTTCAATAAATAATGAGCGTAGGAGTCATTTCTAGTTATATCGTGCCATTACTGGCAATAGCATTACCCTAGTAAATATTATTTGCTGCAGCCAACAAACAGCGGAAAAAAAGATAAAAAATGAGATTTTTCCAGAGTTATTCCCGAAGTTCACCGGATCATCAACAGATCATGGATGGATATGGATGGGACGCGGCTGGGTCATCACAGGGTCATCACAGAGCTTTTTCAGGACCACCATCGGTTCATCATTCGAGATAAAATAGGATTTTTTGAAAACGTATAATATTTTATGACTATCTTCGCACAAAATCTTGATACGCCCCTGTTCGGGCTACAACAATTTCAAAAGCTTACATTAGATGAAAGGTATCTTCAATATTTTAAGACGGTTTCTGCCACCTTATAAGAAATATGTTTTCCTGGCATTTGTACTCAACATACTAACCGCCATACTGAATGTCTTTTCATTGGCGACAATTATTCCTATTCTTCAGGTTTTATTCAAGGTGAATACAAAAACATTTTCATTCATCCCCTGGAAAGGGACAGACTACTCTTTTGTAGATACCACGCTTAACAATGTAAACTGGTATGTTACTCAGCTTATTGATACTCATGGCAGCAGTTTTACATTGATGGCACTGGCAATCATACTCATTGTAATGACATTTTTGAAAACAGGTACTGCTTATTTAGGGTCGTATTTCATCATTCCAGTAAGAACCGGCGTGGTGAAAGATATCCGGAACCGGATAAACGACAAGATTCTCACACTACCCATCGGCTTTTTCACTGAGGAGAGAAAAGGTGATATACTGGCAAGAATATCCGGAGATGTGAATGAGGTAGAGAATTCTGTAATGAGCTCACTTGATATGCTGTTCAAAAATCCCATACTCATACTTATCTATCTTACTACAATGACAATATTAAGCTGGCAGCTCACACTTTTTGTACTAGTTGTTCTGCCAGTTATGGGCTATGTAATGGGGCAGGTGGGCAAAACCCTGAAAAGGAGTTCTCTCGATGCACAAAACAGGTGGGGTGAGCTAATGTCGCAGGTGGAGGAGACTTTAAGTGGCTTAAGGGTCATAAAGGCGTTTAATGCAGAAAACAAAATTTCAAGACGATTTTGTGCCGGTAGCGATGATTTCAGGAGAATGTCAAACAGGATAGCCCGCAGGCAGCAGCTGGCGCATCCAATGAGTGAACTGTTAGGCACCATTACAATTGCTATTGTGCTTTGGTTTGGAGGGTCGCTAATCCTAAGCGGAAACGGTATAATAGATGCCGCAACTTTTATTTACTATCTGACAATTTTCTACAGTATCATCAATCCGGCCAAAGAATTCTCTAAGTCGGCCTATGCAGTACAACGCGGCCTTGCATCAATGGAACGTATCGACAAAATACTGGATGCGAAGAATACTATCTGTGATCCTGAACAACCATCAAAAATATCTTTCAATAAGAATATAAACTATAAAGATATTTGGTTCAGATATAAAAACGACTGGGTAATAGAGGGAGTAAGCCTGAATATTGAGAAGGGGCAAACCATAGCCCTGGTAGGACAATCTGGTTCGGGTAAATCCACAATGGCCGATCTGTTGCCACGTTTCTATGATATTCAGAAAGGCGGTGTATATATCGACGGTATAAACATAAAAGATGTTAGACTACGGGACTTGCGATCACTTATAGGTTATGTGAACCAGGAAGCGATACTCTTTAATGACACTTTTTACAATAACATCGCTTTTGGTGTTGCTGATGCAAAAGAGAGCCAGATTATTGAAGCAGCCAAGATAGCAAATGCACACGACTTTATCATGGCAACAGAGAAGGGATACCACTCAAATATAGGAGATAGGGGCGGAAAACTTTCAGGTGGCCAGAGGCAACGTATAAGCATTGCAAGGGCTATTTTAAAAGATCCTGAAATCCTGATTCTGGATGAAGCCACTTCTGCTCTGGATACAGATTCGGAGAGACTAGTACAGGAGGCATTGGAAAACCTTATGAGAAACCGCACAACAATAGTGATTGCCCACAGGCTGTCAACTATCAAGAATGCCGACGTAATTTATGTGATGAATGAGGGAAAGATAGTAGAATCGGGGAAGCATACATCTCTTTATGAGCTTGGAGGCTATTACACAAAGCTATGTGATATGCAGATCGACTTCAGCGAATAATATCTGTGCCTATTCTTTAGAAAAATGGACAAAAGAAGCCTCTTCCGACATCTTATCTAACAACCTGTCAACAACTTCAAATGGTGAGTTTATACTCCGGAATTCCGGGACTATCTCTTTCATCTTTTTAACCGTACGCATATCATCATACTCGTAAGAGACATTTATAAGTGAATCAATCATATGGGATACCTCTGAATATTCATACTCCCTCACGTTGGCAATCATTATTTTCTCATGATGGGTAGGCTTTGTATGCTCGGCATTGTTCAGCAACTCTTCGTAAAGCTTCTCGCCATGACGCAATCCGGTAAACTCGATCTTTATATTCTTTGACCCTGACAACCTGATCATTCTCTTGGCCAGATCAATTATTTTTACAGGCTTACCCATATCGAAAATATAAATCTCTCCTCCCTTTCCCATAGCTCCGGCCTCCAACACTAGCTGACAAGCTTCGGGAATTGTCATAAAATAGCGGATAATCTCAGGATGAGTAACAGTTACCGGGCCTCCCTCTTTTATCTGTTCTTTGAAGAGAGGAATTACAGAACCATTTGATCCCAGCACATTTCCGAAACGTGTTGTGATGAACTGGGTTGTTTTTCGCCCTGCTTTTTCTAGATGCTTTGCCATCGACTGTACATATATCTCGCATATTCTTTTGGAGCATCCCATCACATTTGAGGGATTCACGGCTTTGTCCGTTGAGACCATCACAAACTTGTTCGCATTGTACTTTACGGCAAGATCAGTAACTATTTTGGTTCCAAGGATATTTGTCTGAACCGACTCCGAAACGTTATCCTCCATCATAGGTACATGCTTATAGGCTGCTGCATGAAAAATGTATTGGGGACGTGTTTTGGCGAAAATCTTTTCCATCCTCGACGTATTACTTACGTCTGCAACGATGATCTCAGTATGTAACTCCCGCCAGTTGTTTCTCAACTCTCTACGCATGTCGTGTAACGGCGTTTCGGCCTGGTCAATCAGGATAATGCTATATGGATTAAACCTGGCCACCTGGCGTACAATCTCACTTCCAATAGAGCCGGCAGCTCCGGTTACCATCACACGTTTACCTTCAATGTTGGAGGCAATCTCAACCATATTGATTTGAATGGGATCACGTGGAAGCAGATCTTCAATCTGGATATCCTTCAATTGTTCTTTGCCCATGAATTTTCCATTCCATTCGTTCAAAGGGACAGTGGTAAATAAAGAAATGTTATGATCAACAAAATTACCCAACATATCGGAATCTTTAATCTCTTCCATCTTTTGAGGCGATACAATAATGGTCTTCACATCTTTACTTTCCATTGTTCTGAAGAGATTATCGTTATTGGCATAAATGGCCACTCCCATCAACTCTTTTCCAATCATATGACTTTCGTCGGAAATAAATCCAAGTACACGGTAATTGAATTCATTGTTGCCTTTTAAAGCCTTAGCCACACTTATACCGGCCTGCTTGGTACCGTAGATAAAAACATTTACAGGCTTGAAGCTTCTGCCGACAATTGTTTCATAGACCTCCTTTACCAAAATACGCGAAAATATCATTAAAAAGATATTCAGAAAAAATATTGCTACAAAAGTTACATTGGTGAGATGAAAAGCGGGAATGAACCTCCTCAGAAAAAGCACAGCAAGGAAGGTAAGCCCATAACCCAAACCCAATGCATAAATAATCCTAAGAAGGTCAGTAAAAGATGAAAACCGTAAAATACCGCTAAATGTACGAAATGAAATAAATGTGATGGTATTAAAAAGTATAAGAAGAAAACACAAAGTAGTACTGTCAACTCTCACCTCTGAAGTAAAACTGCTGAAGCCATATTTAACAAAATACATGGTCATACATGAAAAAACGACCATGAAAATATCGATTACAAAAATCGAGGATCTTGACAAAACCTTGCTTGACAAAAAATTCTGTAAAAATTTACCCATGATGAATTTATTTTAAGGCTAGCTGGACTCAAAAATAAAACAATCAAAAAAGTATTCCAGCTAATAAATGATGCAATCTTTTAAAAAATATACCTCGGGCCGAACCATTCGACTCGCTAAAGAGTAAATACAACGTTGCGTTGAAAAATTACTTATTACGGGCTAAGCTCATCACGAAATTTATTTATAGGTTTCATTGATTATAGATTCACGTGTGGCATTGCCTGTTTCAATCAGCTCAATTCCTTTCTTTATAAGCTGATCATCTTTATAATATGCCTCCCAAAAAGCCTCTTCTCCGAAGAAATTTCTCACAATATATGCACACATCACATTCTCAAGAAGTTCGCTCGACTCCTGAATATAGTAGGGCCTTCTTCTTATTCCGTTATTATCGGCAAAGCTTACTAGATTCATAAGAAGCGGCTGCTGACGCAAATGTTTGTAGAGGTCCGGCCATGTTTCAAAACTGCTTAGCCTTTTTTTGTACATGTCGGAATATATCATTGCGTATCTCTCATCCAGCCGGTTGTTTACAATAAGATTGTAATAAGAGTTGATACCGCTAGTATCACGTGCAACAAAGATATCGGGCATAATGCCATCTCCTCCATAAACGGTTCTGCCACCCTTAGTTTTAAAAGGAATCAGGTTATTCGATATTGTATCTACATTAACGTAATTGCCCTCAATATAACGATTTATGGCATCCATCTCATACTCGTCATACTTTCCTTTTTCATACCCGCGCTGAATGGATCTGCCTGATGCTGTGTAATATCTGGCAACGGTGAGCCTTATTGCCGATCCGTCAGGGAAATTACGCTGGCTCTGTACCAGTCCTTTTCCGAATGAGCGTCTGCCAATTACCAACCCCCTGTCGTGATCCTGAATGGCACCGGCAAAGATTTCACTTGCCGAAGCACTTAACTCATCAATAAGCACAACCACATCATCATTTTTGCATGTCCCAGAGCCGTTGGCGTAATTGTCGGTCCGCGGGAAACTCCGCCCTTCCGTATAAACTATTAGTTCGCCTTTATTTAAAAACTCGTTAATCATGGCTACCACAATTTCAAGTGAACCACCTGCATTTCCTCTCAAATCAATTATAAAAGATGAAGCTCCCTGACTTTTCAACTTTGAAATAGCTGATATAAATTCGCTGAATGTATTAAATCCGAAGTTCCTTCCAAGCTTGATAAAACCTATTTTATCCCTAAGTATATAGGATGCATTCACACTGCTCATCGGAATATCGCCACGGGTAACGGTTATTTCATGCAAGTCGTTGCCATTATCCCTTCTTATTCCCAGTTTCACCTCAGAGCCTTTTTCACCACGAAGGACCTTCAATACATCTTCGTTCTGGATCTTTTTCCCTGCAACCAGAGAATCGTTCACTTCCACAATTCTGTCCCACGGCTTAATACCGGCTGCTTCAGAAGGGCCTCCGGGTACAATGCCCGTAACCACAATTGTGTCTTTTAATACATAGAAACTGACGCCTATACCAGAGAAGTGGCCCTCGAGGTCTTCATTAACCCTCTTCATATCTGCAGCCGAAATATACTCGGAGTGTGGATCCAGCTCATGTATAATATTTGGCAGTGCATCTTCCACAAGTTGACGCATATTGACTGTATCTACGTATGATTCACGGATATAGTTCAACACTGCGTCAATTTTACCGGAACCTTCCACCCCGCCTGATCTTCCATATTGCCCATATTTACTTCCTATAAATATTCCCAGTGCAATTCCGATACCAAGACAAAGAGGTAACCATGTCCGTATTTTTTTTTCTGAATCCATTCAATCCCTTTCTTTATTTATCAATATTTACCGAAACAAGTTCAATATTCACCCTTTTCAAAAGATCAACTCCATCACTTAGCCTGTAAGAATCGGAATATACAACCCTTTTTATTCCGGCCTGTATTATCAGCTTGGCACATTCAATACATGGTGATGAGGTTACATAAAGTGTTGCCCCATCACTACTGTTCCCCGAACGAGCCACCTTTGTAATAGCATTTGCCTCTGCATGAAGCACATATGGTTTGGAAATATCATTCTCATCTTCACATACGTTTTCAAAACCTGACGGCGTTCCGTTATAACCGTCGGAAATTATCATTTTATCTTTCACCAGGAGAGCACCTACCTTCCTGCGCTTACAGTACGAATTCTCTGCCCAGATAAAAGCCATACGCATATACCTTTTATCAAGCAATTCCTGTTTATTTTCGTTTTGTTTCATCGATTATTTTTTTATAACAAAAAGTTTTAGATAACCATATCTGATTACCTGCTTACTGGGGTGAGTACAAGCCGCAGACTCACCACGCACCTTGTCAAACTGCTTTCAAACTCATGTCGAGACTCTTCACCGAGTGAGTCAATGCGCCAACAGATATATAATCCACACCTGTTTCGGCATATTCGCGAATTGTCTCTATGGTAATTCCTCCTGATGATTCAAGCTCAACCAGTCCGTTAACTCTTTTCACCGCATCCCTGGTCTTTTCGGGGTTGAAATTGTCAAGCATTATCCTGTCTACGCCGCCTACTCTAAGAACCTCTTCCAGTTCATCAAGATTCCTTACCTCAATTTCAATTTTAAGTTCTTTATTATTTTTTTTCAGGTACTGATGAGCGCCGGTAATAGCTTTTTCAATTCCCCCCGCAAAATCAACATGATTGTCTTTAAGAAGTATCATGTCAAAAAGACCAATTCTGTGATTCTCACCTCCGCCGATCTTTACTGCTTGCTTTTCAAATATACGCATGCCTGGTGTGGTTTTTCGGGTGTCGAGCACCTTGGTACCGGTACCTTCCAGCAACTTTACATAACTATTTGTGATGGTAGCAATGCCACTCATCCGCTGCATTAGGTTTAACACCAGGCGTTCAGTTTGAAGAATCGACCGCACCTTGCCTGAAACAACAAACGCAACATCGCCCGGTTTGACATGCGTACCATCATGTATAAAAACTTCCACCCGCAAATCCCGGTCGAATATATTAAAAACCTCTTTGGCCACTTCCACGCCTGCAAGAACACCATCTTCCTTTATCAACAGTCTCGATTGTCCAGTTTCCGTATCGGGAATACTGCACAGGGTGGTATGGTCTCCATCGCCAATATCTTCGGCAAAAGCCAATTTAATAAGGTTATGAACCAATTCTTTTTCTTCCATCATAAAAACGAAATAGAGACATTTCACAATAAACAACGCAAATGCCCTTTTTGTTATAATTTCACGTTAATAACAGCGCAAAAATACAAAATAATCAACTAACTTTGTACCTATAAAGGCTTTTTTCATGCTTCTAGCGCATTTTTCAATGCAATACTACAAAAAACAAGAAACTTTATGATAGCATGGGACCAGCTACTCTAATTTTAACTGTCTAACATATAATATTTCAATAAGAGGTTGAAGATCATTTTAATATCTGTAGGAAAAACGGATGATCCTTTTTTCTCAAAAATTATAGAGCAGTATAACAGAAGAGTGAATTTTTACATTGAGTTCGAAATAAAGACCGTACCTGATGTTAAAAACACGAAAAGCCTCTCTGAAAAAGAACAAAAGATACAAGAGGGAAACAGTATACTTAAACTACTGCAGCCATCAGATCATATAGTTTTACTCGATGATAAAGGCAAACAGTACTCTTCTGTGGAGTTTGCCGGATTCATAGAAAAAAGAACACACTACGTTCATAAACGACTGGTTTTTATTGCTGGAGGCCCTTATGGATTTTCACAAGATATGTACGATAAAGCAAATGAGAGATTTTCACTCTCTAAAATGACCTTTACACACCAAATGGTCAGGCTTGTTTTTACAGAACAGCTTTACAGGGCTTTAACCATTTTAAACAACGAGCCTTATCATCATGATTGAAAATCATTTACCACGAATTGGATAAAAAATGGAGCTTGGCTGAATATTTTTTATTATTTTTGTAAAAAAGTGAGATACGATGACACAGAAAAAAACAATATTTACTGTAATGTGGATTATTATTGCAATTATTGCAATATTTTCAGTGGTGTCACTATTAGTTTTTCCTAAATGGAAAGGATTCTTCTTCGCCGGAAGCGGTGGATTCCTGATATTGAACCTGTTCCTGTCTATGTTTTTTATCAAAAAGAATTACAAAGGCTAACTATAATATCCGAATTCAAATCGAAGCTGATCGAACATCTCCCGTTCTGGTATGATATCGGAATTTTTAAAAGACACAACACTGCTCAGAATTTTTTCTGCGTTGCCATGTGATATTCTACCGTAAAATTTCAATGCATTCAAAGCCGATTGACGCAAAAACAGTGATGCTCCTCTTAAGTCGGTTATAACATCTTCCAGCAACTCATCCATATCTATCCCATGTACAGATTCGGAGCGAATGATGCACAATCTTGCAAACAACCAATAACCTGTAGTACGTACACTTTCATCATCGCTCCTAGCCCATTCCCTGACTAAATCATCAGAAAAATCGACCTCCTGGAAAAGATTTTTACATATCTGTTCGCGAATCTCCTGATTAACAATTCCGGTTACCCATCTATCAGCTGCTTCTTTAGTAAGCTTATCGGGCGGGAACAACATGGTTGCCAGTATTTTCATCTCACGTACATCCTCTTCCCACAACGCTTCCGCCAGTATCTTGTCAGATTTGTAACTGGCTGCAATCTGTTTTAGCTTGGGTATCTCCACACCAAAAATCATCCGGAAGTCAATCCCCTTACTCCTCATACTGGAGGCAATGACACCATTCATGGACAAACGTAAATCGGTGCGGATTTTTTGTAAAATTTGTTCCACAGTTATTTTTTTAAATAAAATTACTTGCAAAAGTACGTTATTCATCGCTAAAACAACAATTTTCATACTTCATTTTATTACATTTGCATTTTAATTGAAAAAATAATTACAATGAAACTCCTATTAATCAGCAACTCAACAAATCCAGGAGAAGGATATTTGGAATATTCCAAAAACCATATTAAAGAATTTCTGGGTAAAAAAGCAATAAATGCCGTTTTCATCCCTTACGCTGCTGTCACATTTTCGTTTGAAGAGTATGAAGAGAAAGTAAACACACGTTTTGCCGAGATAGGGCATCATGTTACAAGCATCCATCGCTTCTTAAATCAGGTGGAGGCTATTGAGAACGCCGATGCAATAGTAGTTGGAGGCGGGAACACATGGCAACTGGTGAAAATGCTTCAGAATAACAAGTTAACAAAAGCGATCCGTAAAAAAGTAAAAAAGGGGACTCCGTATATCGGATGGAGTGCCGGATCAAATATTGCCTGTCCTACTCTTATGACAACCAACGATATGCCTATTGTGGAGCCTGAAAAGTTTAAGACGCTTAATCTGATACCATTTCAGATTAATCCTCATTATCTTGACGATCATCCCGCAAACCACGGTGGCGAGACCCGCGAAACACGAATAAAAGAGTTCATTGAAGTAAACAGGAGTATATACGTTGTGGGCCTGCGTGAAGGCACCATGCTTCTCCTCGAAGATGAAGAGCTGACACTTGCAGGAAACCGAAAAGCACGTATCTTCAAATATGGTCAGGAACCTCTGGAGCTATCAAATGAAGACGATTTCAGTTTTCTCCTACACTGATTTTGGAGTATATTAATTATCAACGATGAGCTCACGACAGGCAGTCTTGCAGCCATCTGAATCGATTGCCAACTTTGGATCTTCCTTATCACTGGGCATTATTTCAGGATTATTCCTTGGGAAACCATTGGGTATCACTCTGGCTGTATTTATTTTAACCAAACTAAGGCTTGTGCGGTTGGCAACTCCTGTAAACCGGTTTCAATTTATTGGAATTGGAATACTTGCGGGAATAGGCTTTACGATGTTAATCTTCGTGTCGAACCTGGCATTTCCCGGAAACACAATGCTCCGCGACACGGCCAAGCTGGCTATACTTACTGCTTCTGGATTGGCAATGATGGTGAGTTATACATGGTTTAAAATATTCCACAGCATAAAGGAACAAAAGTTAAAGCATTAGAGATCAAAGCGTGCAAGAGCCATATTAAGATTAATCCCTAAACCTTACACTCCATGCAGGGTGTAACGATGAATGTCGATAAAGATTAAGTTCGACACCAAAATTAGAAGTTGTCTGGTTATTAATATAGCTGTAATAAAGTGGCAATAATTTATATTTTAAAGAATGAGTCCGCTCTGATAAGTCTTTTTCTTGAAAAACACCCCATTCACAACACCTTGTAAAGGGGGTGAAATTGGTAAAATGGGGTTTTTGGAACAGACTCAAGAATGCAATGGCAAAACTTGGCGGAGAAAAAATGATTCCATGAATTATTTCAAAATAACATCATTGGCAAAAATAACGATAAAAAGGAAAATATTGGGAATTTTCCCTCAAATTATTATACGACCGTTAAAGATGTTTAAAGTTTTTGTTGCGTTGAGCTGGGCGCCCCTTTGGCGCCACGGAGAAACATAAAAGGCTGCAAATCAATAGATTTGCAGCCTTTCAGAGTACTCGGAGCGGGACTTGAACCCGCACAGCCTATAATGGCCACAAGATTTTAAGTCTTGCGTGTCTACCATTCCACCATCCGAGCGGACCTGGAGCGGAAGACGGGACTCGAACCCGCGACCCCGACCTTGGCAAGGTCGTGCTCTACCAACTGAGCTACTTCCGCGATATTTACAACTAAATAAAGAACAACTTTCTCATTTGCAGAATCCTTGCCAAGCCCGGTTCCATTTCCTGATTCTTTGGGGCAAGGTCGTGCTCTACCGATCCTGAGCTACTTCCGCAAAAAAAGCCCGCTCCGGAATCATATCATTTTTGCGAGTGCAAATGTAAAGATGTTTATCCTTTTTTCAAAGTATTTTAGAGAGATTTTAAAAGAATAACCCAAAATATCTTTCAATGTTGTTACTAACCGCTCACTACTTTCAGTTCAGGAGAGCTGGAAAAGGTTAGCTTCTTGGCAATACCAATGAAAAATCCGGTCAGAAGCAGATTCAGACACATTGTAAGTACCGAGACTACCAATAAGACTCCACTTATATGATACCCTATTGCAATAAACAATACACCGGCACCTACCTCTCCACGGGTAAACATCCCTATTGATACGGCAAGTCTCTCTCCAACTGACCTGTCTCTGTAGAAAAACAGTGGAAAAAGCTTACCGATATTGGATATCATGGTCACTACAATAACATGTAAAATGAGCATATTCCACGAGAACATAGGTAATTGAGAGATAATTGCATTCGAGTTTCCAGCAGTATGCGCTAAGTTTACGCCCAAAAAGAGAGGCATGCTTAACCCAACTAGAAGCATAAATAAATAGGAGATAAATGCTGCAATCTTCTCTCCCGTTTGGGTTGTTGCATGAGTCTTCGAACCATGGTCTGCTTTCATAATCATTCCCAGGATGAATGCAGGAAGCAGAATCTCTATATGTATAGTTCCGGAATCTCCATAAAGATATTTCGATACAAGATAAATCACCTCGATAACCGAGAAAAGAATAAATGAATAGAACAAAACGGCCTGCCAGTCATGACGGAGATTATAACTGTTCATTTTTTTCCATCCCACCCAAATTAACAAGATTGCAACAACAAGAATGACAAACATCTGCCAGCGCATACCTATCATCAGAATCTGAAGCGGTATCATCAACAGAATTGTATCCAGATCATCAAATATAGCCAGAACCTGCACTTTCTTATAAACCCAGGTATGCGAAAGCTTCGCCGCTGCAAGCATTGTAAAAAGAATACCTGCCGATGTAGGCGCTGCATACCTACTTAAAAGGAAGACCTCTTTCCATGCACTACTATCTTTCCACAAATCCATAGAAGTTGGAATTATAACAAACAGATAATAAAGTGCAACCAATATCCAGGGGAGTGCAGCTGCGCCCATTGCAACCAGATAATCAGTCGCATAGCTACGCCATTGTTTTTTATTGATCTCAAACTCCCGCCCAACATTTATCATTATAAATGCTAGTGAAATATACAGTAACCCATCAGTTATTGTTTTAAATGTATGAAAGTTATTGCCAAATAGATGGGGAACAAGCTGTGACAGAATAAGACCGATAACCAGTAAAAATGAAAATATAAAGACTTTTCTCATCAAGTAAGGGTATTAGGGTATAATTGAAATTCCGCGAAAGATTATACCCGTAAAAAAATCGGCGCAAAGATAAAAAAAAAGCAGTTCTCAACGCAACACAAAGAGCGTTAAGAACTGTTATAATGATCTTTTTTTTAATACGTCAATTCACAATACGATAACTGTCACCGTGAAGGGGCATCACAGTATATCTCTGCAACGGCTCCTTAGCCGGTCCCGACTCAACACTTCCTAATCCATACATAAGAACAAATATGCTTCCACACGAGGGGCAACAGGCTTTTCCGTTATATCCGGTAGGGTCGTAATCCGGATCAACTCTTATTGTCTTATTGTCTTCATACGGACAGCAGAGATCATATGCATAGATTGATGCTCCGGTTGCATCTGTAACAGCCAATATACCAGAAAAACCAAACCGGTCGGAAGCAAAACGGCGATCTTTCTCTGAAAATATCTTATAAGACATTGCATTTTTCAGTGCTATATCATAACTGTTCAGATCAATTCTGAAATTTACAGGGGCAAAAGGAATCGAGTGGCGAGGAGCCTCATCTACACACGATGATAAAACCATAATAATCAGCATAATAGCGGGTGCAACTCTCTTCATCATTTTGATATTTAATACTTTCGCCTACTCTTTGAGTTATAGCCTTTCTCATTATAACGTAGCCCCGTCAAGAATATTATCTATCAACACCAATTCTTCATTTGAAAAAATGAGGTTTTGCAAGGCGTTAATGTTATCTTTTAGTTGTTCCACGTTACGCGAACCCACTATAAGGGAGGTTACTCTTTTATCCCTTAATGCCCAAGCAAGAGCCATCTCAGCCATTGTTTGCCCGCGTTGGTTTGCAATTTCTTTTAACTGTCTCACTTTATCAACAAGTGTTTGAGTGACCTGCTCCCTCTGTAGAAATCCTGTCGGGTCTGCCGCACGAGAATATTCAGGAATGCCATTCAGATATTTATTAGTGAGTAATCCCTGTGCCAGTGGTGAAAATGCTATAAAACCAGCTCCATACTCCTCTGTTATCCTAAATATTTCCTCTTCAGGCTTTCGGTTAAACATACTGTACTTGTCCTGAAAAATAAGACAAGGCACATCTCTGTCTTTCAAATAATTCAACGACTTTTGCGCCACTTCGGGAGGATACTTTGATATGCCTACATATAATGCTTTACCCTGGCGAACAATATCCACAAGTGCCTGCATGGTTTCTTCTACAGGCGTGTTAGGATCGTAACGATGCGAATAAAAAATATCAAAATATTCCAGACCTGTCCTTTTTAGGCTCTGATCAATACTCGCCATGATATACTTTCTTGACGATCCGTCACCGTAGGGACCTTCCCACATTAGATGACCTGCCTTTGAAGAGATAATCATCTCATCACGATGAGAAAGTAGATTCTCTTTCAATATTTTCCCGAAATTTGATTCAGCTGATCCCGGAGGAGGCCCGTAATTATTTGCCAGGTCGAAGTGTGTTATACCTTGTTCAAAAGCATAAACAATCATTTCGCGAGCCATTTTATAATCGTCTGTAAATCCGAAATTGTGCCATAGCCCCAACGATATTTTGGGCAGTTGCACTCCACTTGTTCCACAATAAGAATAATCCATAGTATATGTTGTTAAAAGGTGAAATTTATATTACTATATTTTAATGCATTTTTTTTTCAATTTCAGCTTCCGAAAGTACGCTTATTATTGTTTGCCCGTCTGGGGTATAAGTAGGTGTCTTAGTGGCAAAGAGCTGACTTACAATAAGCAACATCTCTTCAGATGTTAACGTCCTTCCATGTGGAATGGCAGTCAGGCAAGCTAGTGAAAGAGCAATAGACTCCTGAATATCTGATTTCACATCACTTGCGGTTTCCAGGCTTTTACCAATCATGGAACGAATGAGTAACGACGGATCGGCATTTTCAATTTCTGAAGGAATGCCCTGAATAGCAAAGCAGTTATTTCCAAGATCGCTCAATTCAAAGCCAAGTGCTTCAATATCATCTGTTATGGATGGTAATACAGATGCCTCTGATGCAGATAGCTCCAGCACATCAGGGAACAGGACCCTTTGAGAAACACCTTTCCTGTTTTTGATCTCTTCCAGATACTTATCAAAAAGTATGCGTATATGAGCCCTGTGCTGATCTATTATCATCAGTCCTGATTTAACAGATGTGAGAATATATTTTTGTTTGTACTGATAATGCTCAGGAAAGAGATCGGCATCAGACATATTATGATCTGCCCCTGCCGTCTTGAAGAGTGTTTTGTTGGTGTCTCCATCTGAATCGGCAATATACTGTTTCTCATTTTCAAAACCTCTATAAATCTGCTCCCACCCAAAAACAGGTGAAGATGCTTTCTGAGTTGCAGAATGAGGGCTTCGGAAGGGATTGTAGTCAGGGTCGAAGCTCACTTTTGGCATTGGAGAGCTGCGTGATGAGTCAAAAATGGGTATTTCCGGAGCATCATCCCTGTCGAAATCGATACTTGGAATAGCATTGAACTTTCCAAGTGACTCTTTTATCGTAACCATTAAAATTTGCCAGAGAGCCTGTTCGTTTTCGAACTTCACCTCTGTCTTTGTAGGGTGAATGTTTACATCAATTGTATCGGGATCTACCTGAAAATATATATAGTAAGCCGGCTTTTCATTTGGAGCTATCAACGGCTCAAATGCGGCCATCACAGCCCTGTGAAAATAGGGATGGCGGATATACCGGTTGTTGACGAAGAAGTTCTGGCTCGCTCTCCTTTTTTTGGCAAATTCGGGACGTCCTACATACCCGTGTATTTTTCCTAATGTTGTATCCTCATCTATCTCTATCAACTGCTGATTAACGTTCTTCCCCTCCATTTGTACAATACGTTGTCTTAATCCCGCTTTTGGAAGATGCAAAGTCTCCACATCATTTTCAATAAGGGTAAACTCTACATCGGGATTGACCAGCACGATACGTTCAACTTCGGAGAATATATTCCGACGTTCTGTTTCATTGGATTTCAGGAATTTTCGTCTTGCGGGAACATTGAAAAAAATATTTTTTACTGAAACAGATGTACCTTCTGCACAGGCAACTATTTCCTGTTTTTCAAGTTTAGAACCGGAAATAACCAGCAATGAGCCCAGCTCATCTTCTGTCCTTCGGCTCTTAGCCTCAATTTGAGAAATTGCCGCGATTGAAGGAAGTGCCTCACCTCGGAATCCCATTGTAGTGAGTGCAAAAAGATCATCAACACTCCTGATTTTAGAAGTAGCATGTCGCTCAAACGACATCCTCAAATCGGTAGCCGACATACCTCTGCCATTATCAATCACCTGTATTAGTGTGCGCCCGGCATCTTTTATGTATATTTGAATATGGGTAGCACCCGCGTCAAGTGAGTTTTCAACTAATTCCTTCACCACAGAAGCGGGGCGTTGGATTACTTCTCCTGCTGCTATTTGATTTGCTATGGAATCAGGGAGTAAATTTATTATGTCTGACATTATTAGGATGTTATATTTACCGCAAAAACCAGAAAACAAAAATTGCAAGAAGTATTAAAAGAATAACGATGAGTAATAGGTTGTTAGAGAAAATTGTTTGCCGTCCTTCTTTCTCCCTTTCTTTTCGTTTCCTCAGATAGTGAGTTTGGGATATGAATTCCGTCTTAAAATCTTTCTTATCTTTTTCCTCCTCAGGTGGCAACACGCCCATCTCTCTTTTAATTTCCTCAATACGTTTTTGCAGCCTCTCCTTACGAGCCTCTTCTTCCGGATTATACAGAATAGGTTTATAATTGAATTTTCGCGGTTTTCTGTTATTATAGAAAAAAAAAGTGGCCATAAGTAATAAATGATATTTTTTAATAATACAAAAGTAAAGAATACCTTTAAAATTGACAAATCACACACTACAGTGTTATGTCTTCTCTTTCGAAACGTTTCTGGCGGGGCTCTACAGCTTCTGAACCACGTCTCTCATTAATGCGGAATATATCGTCAGAGCCGGAGGGACGCAGATAATCAAGCCAGATAAATCCTTTCAAATGCAACTCATCAGGTTTGAGTAGCGGTAGTGGATTGGTTACTGCAGACGTAGATGACCACATTTTCAGTTTCTTGATTTTATTGCCTTCAATATCCATTGACAGATAGGCGCTTTCTGTTTTATTCAGCCCTATAATAGTACTATCCTCTTTTACCAGATAGTACAACGATTCGGCATTGCCCTCCACCAGCACATAATACACATTGCCATCTCTGAAAAATGCTGTCATATCTCTTCCGCTCAACTGATTGAACTGATTTTCCTCTCCTCTGTCCTGAATTGCAAGGGCATAATCTTTTACAATAGCTTTTTCTATAGTTGAGTCATTCAGATAAACATTTATCTGATTACCCAGTATCTGGTTATTCTCACTCCATATTACGGGGTCTCCATTCATATACACCATTGAGTCGCGTGAAGAGTAGAGCATAGAGTCGCACACACCCTGAAGATCTGACCTGTAAAAGCGTACGTTGTAAAAAGTTTTGATATCCCGGTATGTTGAGTCTGTACTCATGATGAGTGTGTCTCCGTGAACAAACAAGCTCTCTTTCTGCGAATAGTCGATTGCAAATGCTGAATCAGAAGCTAATCCATACTCGGTTTTTTCATTGTAAAAACCATAATTCCCCTGTAGGATTGTTTTTCTCACCTTGTCCTCAAGAAACATATGGCCAAACACCTCACCCTCTCCTGTTTGACGGTTATACAGGATAGTGTCTCCAATCAGGATTTTTGTTCCGTCGTTACTGTAAATTTCAGAACGATCAAGCAGGCGTGAATCCTCAGTCACGGTATTATACCACCCGTTGCTGGTAATAACATAACCACTGTCCGATACAATCCTGGAGGGGCCCAGGATATCTGCATATTTTGATTCCGTGTTATATTTCAGCGTATCGGAATATATGGTGTATTTTTCGTTTATCAACTTAACGCTGTCACTGAACAAAGCCTCTTTTGTATCTGGGTTATACTGACCCCAATAGGACGTCAGCTCATTCTTATCATCAACCAGCATACCTCCATCGAAATAGTAGCCTAAGTTTGCTACACGGTCGTAGTCGAGGCTGTCGGTAAAGAGTGTTGCAGTCCTGTCTTCCATCCGAATGTTATCCCGAAGCCTGGCCAGTCGTGTATTGCCGTTATAATGCAGATAATCGCCATATACAAAGATGGTATCACCCTGCTCCATCCTAACGTTGCCGAATGCCTCAAAAGAGTTGGTCTGCTGGAAAAGATAAGCACTATCACAATACATGAATGCGCCATCATGAAAGAAAATCACATTGCCAATAAGAATCTCGGCACTGAATCCATCCCTCTTATTCCACAAATCGGCTTGTTTCATTTCAACAATCTGGGTTTTAGAGTCATTAATGGGTTTTCCGGATGATGGCTGTTGGGCTTTGACCGATTCCATGACAAGGAAAAACACACCCATGAGAAGCGCGCTTCCCAGTAAAAATTGTGAAACAGATCTATTCATATACCTGAAAAAAGGGGTTACTTTAACCAGCCTTTATATTTGTACTCACATCCCTGCCAGTCAGGGTCTATACGAACGTATGTCTTTTCAATCTTAGCCTGCAGCCAATCATCCACAAGCCGCTGCTGCTTGGCATTCTCAGCCATCTGTTTAATGACCTGATAATCGTTGTTGATATTGGCACGATGACCTTCGTTTCGATCGGTAATCTTTACAATAGCTGCCACCTGCCTGCCTTTGTCATTTATCATGATAAACGGCCCTGACACCTCCCCCTCTTTCATTTCGCCAGCAATCTTGGCAATATCCTGGTTCAGCTCATTCAGAGCAAACCTCGGTGTACCGTAATTAGAGCTCCTGGGTACATTGTTCACCATTATACCTTTATTGTTCCTGGTATCTTTGTCTGCAGAAAGATATGTTGCTGCATCTTCAAAGGTGATTTTTTTACTCATAATCCCTCCCCTGATGGAGTCTAACCTGACCAATGCCGTATCAAGCGACTCCTGTGGCACTTTGGGCTTAAGCAATATATGCCGGAAATTGCCCATATCACCTCTGCGTTCAATAAGCTGTATAATGTGAAAACCATATTCTGTTTCCACAATGTTAGACACTTTCTTGGGATCACTTAATGCAAAAGCAACGTTAGAAAATTCGGGAACGAATCCAGAGCGGTTCATAAAGCCAAGCTCGCCTCCTTTAATGGCCGAAGGATCCTCGGAATGCAACAGAGCCAGTGTGGAAAACTCTTTTTCTCCACGGTTAATCTGGTCGGTATATTCGCGTAACCTGCCCTTCACATTATCTATCTCCGACAATGGTATTTCAGGTTCCACAGTTATTATCTGCACCTCCACGGCGGTTGGAATAAATGGGAGGCTGTCCTGCGGTAAACTGTTGTAAAATTTACGAATTTCGGATGGTGCCAGCTGAATATTGCCAAAATGCTTTTGTTGCACCCCTTGTATCAACTGTTGCTCTCTGATCTGTTCGCGAAGATCTTCCCGTATAGAGGCAATACTTTTCCCAAAATACTCCTCCAGCCGTTCAACAGATCCGATAGAAGAAATATAATTATTGATAGTGTATTCAAGTTCGCGATTCACATTCGACTGCTGCACTTCAATACTGTCTAGCTTAGCCTGATCGAGAAAAAGTTTATGTATGGCCAGTTGTTCGGGAATAAAGCAGTAGGGATCACCCTCGATACGTTGATTTTGCATAAGTATATCCTTACGGTACTCCTCTACCTCCGATTTCAGGATAGCCTCGTCGCCAACAACCCATACAATTTCATCTATAACATTGTTTTGTGAGATGAGTTGTTGCACAACTACAAAAGCAACTAAAACAAAAAGCATTTTTATTGAATAATTCATTCTCTTTTCATTGGTTTATAAATACGAAGTGTAAAATTACTTATATTACATGTATAAGCCTACCAATCATATATTAAAAGTTATGAAAATAGGGGAAGATGTTTTTTATTCCGTATAAATAACAGTACAAATGTTGTTTGGGTTCGGAAATGGCTTAAAAATATATATCTGCTTCCCTTTTTTTTGCTGATATTTAGATAAAGAGTTAAAAAAACACACAAAGCCCCGGTGTACAGGGGCCCTGTGCATAATTTATATATCACAGAAGGGCTTTTTCTTTACCCTTCAATTGCAGCTTGTGCTGCAGCCAAACGTGCAATTGGTACGCGGAAAGGAGAACATGAAACATAGTTCAGTCCCACAGTATGACAGAATTTCACCGATGAAGGTTCGCCGCCATGCTCACCACATATACCACATTTAAGCGTCGGGCGCACCTCACGTCCTTTCTGGACTGCCATGCGAACAAGTTGTCCAACACCGTTCTGGTCGAGAACAGCAAAAGGATCCTGTTTTAGGATGCCCTTGTCTATATACATCGGCAGAAACTTGGCAACGTCGTCGCGGCTATAACCGAATGTCATCTGTGTAAGGTCATTTGTCCCAAAAGAGAAAAAATCAGCCTCCTGAGCGATCTTGTGGGCGGTAAGCGCTGCACGCGGAATTTCAATCATTGTCCCGATCTTATAGTCCACAGAGTCGTTATTTTCAGCGAACACCTGTTGAATGGTTTTTTCGATGATATCTTTCTGGGCTTTGAACTCAAAGACGATACCTGTTAATGGCACCATGATCTCAGGAAAGGCTTCTACGCCCTCCTTTTTCAGTTCAATAGCAGCCTCCATGATGGCTCGTGTCTGCATCTCTGTGATCTCGGGGTATAGGTTCCCCAGGCGACAGCCACGCAATCCAAGCATGGGGTTTGACTCCATAAGCCCTTCCACACGCTCATGTATATCTTTATATGATATACCCATAACTTTGGCCATCTCCATTTGTCCTTTTTCATCGTGAGGAACAAATTCATGCAACGGCGGATCAAGAAGGCGAATGGTAACGGCAAGTCCGTCCATCGCTTTAAATATTCCAATAAAATCCTTTTTCTGCAATGGGAGCAGTTTTTCAAGTGCTTTACGCCGCCCCTCCTCATTCTTGGCTAGAATCATCTCTCGCATAGGAACAATCTTGTCTTCTTCGAAGAACATATGCTCTGTGCGGCACAACCCAATCCCCTTAGCCCCAAAATTACGCGCAACGATAGCATCGTGAGGTGTATCAGCATTGGTCCTTACATCCATACGTGCATATTTATCTGCTAACAGCATCAACTCTCTGAAATTATCATCAAGTTCGGCATCCTGAGTCTGAATTTTGCCTTCATACACATTTCCGGTAGATCCGTCAAGGGAGATCCAGTCACCCTCTTTCAGTTCCTTGCCGTTAATAGTCATTATACGCGCTTTATAATCGATAAACAGGTTATTGGCTGCTGATACGCAGCACTTACCCATACCTCTTGCTACTACTGCGGCGTGTGAGGTCATTCCTCCACGAGTAGTAAGTATACCCTGCGAGGATGCCATTCCGCGCAAATCTTCAGGAGAGGTCTCTATACGGCAGAGAATTACCTTCTTGCCCTCTTTGCTCCACTCTTCTGCTTCATCGGCATGGAACACTATTTGCCCCGCGGCAGCACCTGGTGATGCCGGAAGTCCGCTGGTAACCGGTTTTACACTTGCCAATGCTTTTTTGTGGAAGACAGGGTGCAGCAGTTCATCCAACTTCTCCGGATCACAGCGTCTAAGTGTAGTTTTTTCATCTATATATCCCTGTTTCAACATATCCATAGCAATCTTTACCATTGCTGCTCCGGTACGTTTTCCGCTACGGGTCTGAAGAATCCAAAGCTTCCCATCCTGAATGGTAAATTCCAGGTCCTGCATATCTTTAAAATAGTCTTCCAGTTTTTGCTGAACATCTATAAGCTCTTTTGCACATTCTGGAAGAGCCTCCTCCAGTGAAGGGTATTGCGCTGCACGTTCCTCCTCAGATATACCTTGCAGTTTAGCCCAGCGACGAGATCCTTCAATTGTTATCTGCTGAGGCGTACGAACCCCCGATACTACATCTTCCCCCTGTGCATCTATCAGATACTCTCCGTTGAAAATATCTTCGCCCGTTGCCGCATCACGGGTAAATGCAACACCCGTACCCGAAGTCTTTCCCATGTTACCATAAACCATTGCCTGAACGTTGACGGCAGTACCCCACTCTTCGGGGAAATTGTTCATTTTGCGATAGAGGATCGCCCTTTCGTTCATCCAGCTGTCGAAAACTGCACAGACAGCTCCCCATAACTGATCCCATGGATCGACGGGAAAATCGTGCCCGGTTTTCTCCTTTACTGCCACCTTAAATCTCTTAACCAGCTCTTTCAGGTCTTCAGTTGTAAGATCTGTATCCAGCTCCACACCTTTTGATAACTTCATTTCATCCATGATCTCTTCAAAAGGGTCAATATCTTCCTTACTTTGCGGTTTCATCCCCAATACCACATCACCATACATTTGTACAAAGCGGCGGTATGAGTCCCATGCGAAACGGTCATTACCCGATTTCACGGCTATCCCTTCAACGGCATCATCGTTTAAGCCAAGGTTTAACACGGTATCCATCATACCCGGCATAGAGACACGTGCTCCGGAACGTACAGAAACCAGGCATGGATTATTCTTATCGCCAAACTTAGTTCCTGTCAGCTCTTCTATACGTGAAACTGCGCTCTCAACCTCATCTTTTAATACGCCGATCACATACTCCTTTCCCAATTCGTTGTACTCAGTACAAACTTCAGTGGTAATAGTAAATCCGGGAGGAACCGGAACACCAATCAAATTCATTTCAGCAAGGTTTGCTCCTTTTCCTCCGAGCAGGTTTTTCATATCTGCTCTCCCTTCGGCTGCGCCGTTTCCAAAGGTGTAAACTCTCTTTCTTTCCATCTGATGTAAAGTTATATTAAATTAAATATTAAAACTTATAGTTTTTTTGTGAATTGCACCCGGCAAATATAGTGATTTGTCAAAAAGCAGATCATTATTTTATGGTTTTTCGATTTTTTTGTCACTATCCATTTTAATCAATTCTCTGTTCACATGTACCGGAATATCAACCGTGGAATCGGCAACAGCTAGTTTTTTTTGCATGTTCCCCAGGGAAATATTGTATAGCTGGATGTTACGGTTAATACTGGTTGAATCTTGTAGATGAACAAAACCTGCTATTTGTGAAAGTGTATCCCCATCAATATATTTATTTACGGGGAAATTATACATTATGTTCTCTTTGATCTGCTGAGATAGATAAATTGTTGTATCCCGGTAGTCCATAATTATAAGCGATGCAAAAGGGGAAGTGAACACAGGAGGGATGCCTGTAACACTAAATGTGAACGAGAAATGATCTTCGGTAATTTTGGAGAAAATTTCAACAGAATCAAGTTTGAACCTGAAGCCTCTACCCATGTCTGTTTTTGAGAACTGGTAGAAAGAGGGAATAAAAGATGGAGAAAGATAGGCGGGGTCTGTATTTTGAAGTGCATATTGACGGGCCACTTCAGCATCAACCTTTTGACGATCCCTCTGTATGCGTGCTTTCACCGAGTCGTTCATCTTCAGATAGATATCAATCCTGTCAGAATACCACGACAACGATGTATCCCATTGATCCTGAGTTGTTTTATGAGCCTTGAATACTCTCCGGATGTAAGCCTCCTTCTTCTCAGGGGTGTCAAAATTCTGATAATCGTTTTCCATGGTTGCTTCAGCAACATACACATCGTACATCAGTCGTTCCATCTGCTTCCGGTTCAAGACTTCTCCCGGCCGGTTCTGGCAGGATGAGATTATTCCAGCCACTACCGTGAATAAAAAAAGATATTGGACGAACCTACATTTCACCTGTACTTCCTTTTTCCTGTTGCTTTTTATCGATTTTTTCACGTTCATTTTTCGACAGTAATGCGTATGACAGCGTTCTTCTGTAGAAAAGTAGAATCAGAATAACACCTACCGTGATGGCCGAATCAGCAATATTGAAAATAAACCTGAAAAAGAGAAAATCTTCTCCCCCGACAATTGGGACCCAACCGGGGAAAGTGCCACTAAACAGGGGGAAATATAGCATATCAACCACCTTACCGTGAAGTAGTGACGAATAGCCTTCTCCCCATGGTACAAACGAAGCCACATGTCCGGGATAACTCGATTCGAAAATAACCCCATAGAACAGACTGTCTATGATATTACCCGACGCACCGGCCAGAACTAGCGCAATACATGCAATAAAACCGGTTTTGTAATTCTCTTTTATAAGTCTCGAAAGAAATACAATTATAAATATAACTGCAATAATCCTGAAAAGTGAAAGGAATAGTTTTCCACCGGCTTCGATACCGAAAGCCATCCCATTGTTCTCTACGAAATAGATTTTAAACCATTCGGTAATGTCAATGGTATCATTAAGCCCCATATGTGTCTTTACCCATATTTTGGAAAGCTGGTCTGCGAGAAGGACTAAAACAACAACCAATAGTGCTGTCCATGCCTTTTTTGTACTACTTTTCATAAAGTAAATTTACGGGCATTTAATAAATTAATGGAAAATAGCCCAATCTCTTCTGAAACTGCCGACACCAATAATATCTTCATTATCGAGCTGTTATTTCTTCTTCTTTGATTTGGCCTCTATGCTCAACGTGGCATGAGGTACTGCGCGAAGACGCTCTTTTGGGATCAACTTACCGGTCTCACGGCAGATTCCGTATGTGCCATTTTCTATACGCACCAGAGCTGCCTGCAAATTCTGGATGAATTTCATCTGACGTTGAGCCAGCCTGCCTGCTTCCTCTTTCGAGAGCGTTGAAGCCCCCTCCTCCAACACCTTATAAGTTGGTGATGTATCTACCGTATCGTTACCGTCGGTATTAGTTACAGCCGCACGATAATTTTCATATTCCTGTCGTGCTACCTGTAATTTCTCGTTAATGATTGCACGGAATTCTTCCAATTCCTCTTCCGAATATTTTGTCTTCTCGCTCATAATAATTGATGTTTATGGCTGTGTCTCTTATTGGAATCAGAGTTTAACTACAACAACCGCCGTTATATTTTGTTCACTTGTAAATTCTTGCACAAATATACATATAAAACAGATAATTCTCAACAGTTTTTATGTATGCTTATGGTCAAAGAGTATTCATCAATCTCTATTTCATCCTCCAGATGATTATCAACGATAAAAATATCATCGGCCAGTACCTGATTTTTAATGTATCC
Source organism: Proteiniphilum sp. UBA5463 (assembly GCF_002427225.1). Lineage (NCBI taxonomy): Bacteria > Pseudomonadati > Bacteroidota > Bacteroidia > Bacteroidales > Dysgonomonadaceae > Proteiniphilum > Proteiniphilum sp. UBA5463. The sequence goes on from NZ_DIQL01000017.1 coordinate 24,738, forward strand.
GTCATAGTCTTTTATGGCTTCATCAAATACCGGATTGGCTGAAACTTTAATTATGATCCTATCGGTAATTTCAAAATTCTTCGCTTTACGTAGGTTTTGTATTCTATTCACCAGCTCCCGCGCGAGGCCCTCATTGCGGAGGTCTTCAGTGAGCGTAATATCCAACGCAACAGTTAGTCGCCCCTCGTTGGCTACCAGCCATCCGGGAATATCTTCGGAAATAATTTCAACATCATCCTGACAAACAACAACATTTTGCCCGTCAACATTTATCATTAATGAACCGTTTTTTTCCAGTTCACGAATATCACTGTTATTAAGTTCCTGAATTTTTACCGCCAGCTGTTTCATTATTTTTCCGTATCGCGGTCCAAGTTTTTTAAAGTCGGGCTTTACACGTTTTACCAGCATCTCATTTGCAGAATCTACAAACTTGATTTCCTTTACATTAACTTCGCTTAGGATGAGAGGTTCAACTGCCCTGATATACTTTTTCTGTTCCTCATCCTCTACAGGAATCAATATTTTAGAGAGCGGCTGACGCACTTTAATATTCACTTTCCTACGCAATGCAAGCACAATAGAAGATGCTGCCTGAGCTAAATACATCTGCTCTTCAAGTGCTTTGTCAATCAGCGAATCATCACACTGCGGGAAATCGGCAAGGTGTACCGACTCAATTTTATTGCAATCAGTAGCTGAAATCAGGTCGAGGTACAATTTATCGGCATAAAATGGTGCTATGGGTGCCATCAGCTTTGCCACAGTTATCAGACATTGGTAAAGCGTTTGATATGCAGAAAGCTTGTCATTTGTCATCTCTCCTCCCCAGAAACGTTTCCGGTTCAGGCGCACGTACCAGTTGCTGAGATTATCGTTCACAAAATCTGAAATTGCTCGGCCGGCTTTGGTTGGCTCATACGAGCAATACCCCTGATCAACCTCCTTTACCAGAGAATTCAGCAGTGAAATTATCCAACGATCTATCTCTGGACGTTTTTCTATATCTATCTGCGGATACTGGTCCCTGAAATCATCTACATTGGCATATAAAACGAAAAAGGAATAGGTATTGTACAGTGTCCCGAAGAACTTTCGCCTTGCCTCTTCCACACCCTCTATATCGAACTTCAGATTATCCCACGGAGCAGCATTGGTAATCATATACCAGCGCAACGGATCGGATCCGTACTTCTCAATGGTTTCGAAAGGATCAACGGCATTGCCAAGACGTTTTGACATCTTATTGCCGTTCTTGTCGAGTACCAGCCCATTGGAAATCACATTTTTAAATGCAACGCTCCCCATAACCATAGAAGAGATGGCATGAAGGGTATAAAACCAGCCACGTGTCTGATCCACTCCTTCAGCAATAAAATCGGCCGGATATACTTTCCGGAATTCCTCATCCGGAATATGCGGATAAAATACCTGAGCGAACGGCATCGCACCACTGTCGAACCACACATCAATTAGGTCAAGCTCCCGCTTCATTGGCCGGCCACTTTCGGAAACCAAAACTATATTGTCAACATACGGACGGTGCAGGTCAATTTTATCATACGCCAGCTCTTTATACTCTTTCAGATTCAGCCCTTTCCATGGGAGCTCATTCATTATGCCGGCATCTATCGACTTCTGCATTTCTTCGAAAAGCTCCTTTACCGAACCGATACATTTCTCCTCTTTGCCGTCTTCGGTACGCCATATAGGTAAAGGTGTTCCCCAGTAGCGGCTCCGACTCAGATTCCAGTCCTGCAGATTTTCCAACCACTTCCCGAAACGTCCGGTCCCAGTTGACTGGGGCTTCCAGTTGATGGTGTTATTAAGCTCTATCATAGTGTCGCGACATGCGGTAGTACGTATAAACCAGCTGTCAAGCGGATAGTACAAAACAGGCTTATCCGTACGCCAGCAGTGAGGATAATTATGCACCTGTTTCTCTATTCGAAACGCACGGTTCTGCTGTTTAAGCATTACCGAGAGATCAACATCAAGGGTAGCATCATCTTCAGTTAGAGAGTCATCGTACTCATTTTTCACATAACGTCCTGCATACTCCCTGTAAAGCCCTTCGTTAATATTGTTCTTTACAAACAGCTGATCAAGCTCTTCGAGCCGGAAAAACTTCCCTGTCAGGTCAACCATGGGGCGAAGGTTGCCCTCTTTATCGGTAAGCAGTAATCCCGGTATATTGTTCTCCTTGCCAACTCTTGCGTCATCAGCACCAAAGGTGGGAGCAATATGCACGATGCCCGTTCCGTCTTCTGTGGTTACAAAATCACCGGTAACCACCTTAAACGCTTCATCAGTCACTTTCACCCAAGGGATCAGTTGCTCATAGCGTATTCCCTCCAGCTTGGAACCTTCCCAAACCTTGTCAATAACCCTGAAAGGAATATTCTTGTCCCCGGGTTTGTAACTATCTAACGGAAGCCCCTCATTTTTAGGAGGGAAGTATAAGCTCAGTAAGTTTTTGGCAAGTATAACGGTAATTGGCTTGCCTGTGTACTGATTATAAGACTGTACTGCCACATATTCAATATTCTTCCCTACTGCAAGCAGCATATTCGACGGCAAGGTCCAAGGTGTTGTTGTCCATGCCAGAAAGAATGGCTCACCAAATTCCGTCCACTCAGGGAGAGGATCCTTGATAAGAAACTGCGCAGTACATGTTGTATCCTTCACATCCTTGTAACACCCGGGCTGATTAAGCTCATGTGTGCTCAGTCCGGTTCCTGCTGCTGGCGAATAGGGCTGAATGGTATACCCTTTATAAAGATAATTTTTTTTATACAACTCTTTTAGAAGATACCACAGGGTCTCTATATAGCGGTTATCGTAAGTGATGTAGGGATCGGTCATATCCACCCAGTAACCCATTTTTCGTGTAAGGTCTTCCCACTCTTTGGTATATTTCATAACCTCGGTACGACATGCCGAATTGTACTGCTCTACCGAGATCTCTTTTCCGATATCTTCCTTGGTTATTCCCAAAGACTTCTCCACGCCCAGCTCCACAGGCAATCCATGAGTATCCCACCCTGCTTTCCGGTTTACCAGATAGCCTTTCATTGTTTTGTAACGACAGAAAATATCTTTAATGCTTCGCGCAATCACATGATGGATACCAGGCATTCCGTTTGCCGACGGCGGCCCTTCATAAAACACGAACTGGGGATGTCCCTTACGTGTTTCCAGACTTTTCCTGAAAACATCTTTCTCATCCCATACTTCCAACATCTCCCTGTTTATTTCTGAAAGGTCCAAATGGCTATATTCGGGAAATTTTTTACTCATTGTCAATGAATTTATACCTGATAGAAAATTAATTTGCAAAGGTAGCAAAAAATTGAGAAATGGCAATTGATTTATTGGTATTAGTGCTTCTGCAATAACATTTAGAAGCGAATAATTTTATAACATTGCTCATAAAATTAAGCTCTTTGAACCAATCAACTTTTCTTTGTAATAAAATTTTCCTATTTTTGGATTTTATAAAATAAATCTTATGCATAAAATCAACCTGTTTCTATTACTTGCCATATCAGTAATGATCTGCTGCGGGACGAATCGGAACAACAATAAAACCGAGACAGTCAAAATCCTATCTTACAATGTTCGCAACGCCCGCGGCATGGACGAAGTAACCGATTACAACCGTGTTGCATCAGTAATCAAGCGTATTGATGCCGATTGTGCGGCAATTCAGGAGCTCGACAGCGCAACCCAAAGGAGCGGAGGTTTTATTGTCCTTGATGAGCTAGCCAAACGCACAGGGATGTTTGCCACCTATAATAAATCTATAGATTATCAGGGAGGTGGTTACGGGATAGGCATACTGACAAAAGAAAAGCCCCTGCGTAAAGAAGCAGTCCTGTTGCCCGGCAGTGAAGAACAGCGAAGCCTGCTGCTTGTTGAAATGCCCGATTATGTGATCTGCTGCACTCACTGGTCGTTGAATCAGCCCGACAGGATGGCATCGGTCGATGTAATCAATGAACTGATAAAAAATTACACGTCAAAACCGGTCTTCCTTGCAGGCGACCTGAATGCCGTCCCCGGCTCTGAAGAAATTCAGGAATTATTAAAGGCGTGGTCTGTTTTGAATGATACATTACAACCTACAATCCCTGCTAATAATCCTAAAAAATGTATCGACTATGTGATGGTGAAGAATAACCCTAAATTTGTTTTCAATGTGTTAGAGACAAAAGTGGAAAATGAGTTAATGGCCTCAGACCACCTTCCGCTATGGGTAACAGTTTCAGTAAAGGACAACAATTAAAACTTTCAAAAAATGAGAAAAGTCTTTGCATATATATGCCTTATAGCAGTATCATTAGCATCTCTGCAGGCACAAAACAAAAAGAAGATAACGCTAAACGTGGCCACTTTCAACCTGAGGATGGACACCCCCAGCGACGGCGAGAATGCATGGCCAAACAGAAAGGAGATGGTTAAAGGGTTGATCCGCTTTTACGACATGGATATTGTAGGTACACAGGAAGGTTTTAAACATCAGCTCGATGATATCGTTGAGTTGGACGAATACGCCTATGCAGGTGCAGGGCGTGACGATGGAAAGGATTCAGGTGAGCATTCTGCAATCCTATATAAGAAAAAACGGTTTGAAGTGTTGGATAAAGGCAATTTCTGGTTTTCCGAAAAACCTGAAGTACCGGGTAAAGGGTGGGATGCCACCTGCTGCAACCGCATCTGTTCATGGGCAAAATTCAGGGACCTGAAATCGGGAAAAGAGTTCCTGGTATTCAACTCACACTTCGATCACCAGGGAAGGGAAGCACGTAAAAACTCATCGTTGTTACTGATAGACAGAATCAGAAAGATAGCCGGCAGCACACCAGCTTTTGTTACAGGAGACTTTAACGCGACCCCCGAAGATGAGCCTATCCAGATTATATACGACTCGGGGAAACTGAAAGATGCGTTTCTGGTAACCGAACAGCCTCCCTATGGTACAACCGGCACCTTCAACTCTTTCAAGCCTGATGCTCCCATGAAAGGACGTATAGACTATATCTGGATTACACCCGGTATCACTGTGAAAAAATATGGTACTCTCAATGATATACAGTACGGGCGTTTTCCGTCGGATCATTTCCCGGTAATGATAGAGGCGAAACTATGACATACGTGCTCCAAATACCAATAAAATCAAACCCCGGTTCCATCTGGAAGCAGGGTTTATTTTTTTCATCTGAGAATAGTCAGGATAGTTTCTCCAAAGCCACTTTAATCCGCGCAACAGCCTTGGTTATATTTTCGTCGGAGATGGCATACGATAAGCGAATACATCCGGGAGCGCCGAAAGCATCCCCTCCAACACACGCCACGTGTGCCTCTTCAAGCAGGTACATAGCAAGATCGGAAGAAGTTTTTACGGTTCTGCCATTATAAGACTTACCAAAGTAACTGCTGCACTCGGGGAAAATATAAAATGCCCCCATAGGTTTGTTAACCTTCAATCCCGCGATTTGTTCAAGCAGGGCCACAATAAGGTTTCTTCGCCTTTCAAACGCCTTTCTCATCTCATCCACACAGGTCTGGTCTCCGGTATATGCTGCTTCAGCGGCTTTCTGTGAGATTGAAGATGCTCCCGATGTGTATTGCCCCTGTAACATACTGCATGCCGAAGCAATCCATTGTGGAGCCGCTATCCACCCTATACGCCAACCGGTCATGGCATACCCTTTTGATACGCCGTTCACCACAACTACACGATCACGGATTGAATCAAATTGAGCAATCGACTCATGTTTCCCGATATAATTGATATGTTCATAGATCTCATCAGCAATTACATAGACGTTCTTGTGCTTTTCCAGTACATCAGACAATGCTTTAATTTCCTGCTTGGTATAAACACTTCCCGTAGGATTTGAAGGTGAACAAAGTATCAATGCTTTTGTTTTGGGAGTGATAGCTTCTTCCAACTGTTGTGGTGTAATCTTAAAGTCTTTATCGATCCCTGCATAAACGAATACAGATTTACCTTCTGCCAACTTCACCATTTCCGGATAACTTACCCAAAAAGGAGCTGGAATAATAACCTCCTCCTCTTTATCAACAATTGAGAGGATTACGTTACAGATCGATTGTTTAGCTCCGCAGGATACAACAATTTGGGCCGGGCTATAATCCAGTCCATTCTCATTTTTCAGTTTATCGCAAATTGCTTTCTTCAGATCAGGGAAACCGGGCACAGGAGAGTAGAATGAAAAATTATTATCGATAGCTTTTTTTGCTGCCTGTTTTATATGCTCGGGAGTGGTAAAATCGGGTTCACCAACACTCATATTTATCACATCAATGCCCTGAGCTTTCAGTTCATTGCTTTTCTGAGCCATCGCAAAAGTCTCCGACGGCGACAAGGCAGCTAGTCTGGCAGATAATAATTCCATAATAATTTTCAATGTTTTTAGTCTTTTTGTTAGATTTACAAGACAAAGATATACAAAAACAATATTAAAATCACTTTGTGCTAAATTATTGGCAAGTTTTTTTGGTTATTCTTAGATATAAAATAAAAAAAGCCGCCAAAAGGCAGCTTGATGTAGATATATAATAATGTGTAGTAAAATTCTAAAATAAAGCTTTCGTAATCCACATTTGGATTACTCAGCTTAAGACAAAATAGTCATTTTCCTCAGCCTGCATAACGCAACCTGGCTTTCAACACTCTTAATCTGTTCAATCTGTTTGTACGATATGTAGCAGATCCGTTTGAGATGTTCTTTTCCAGATACTTTATCTGAGACAAGATTTCTTCTTTTGTCAGGCTTTTGATTGTCATAATTTCTCCTTTCAATTAAAATTTAGTCATTTCCCTGTTAAAGCATTACCCAAGTGTACTTGTCTTCTGCACATTTAACTTAAAAATGTTCTTTAAAAGTTATGATTCATCGGCAACCGTTTAATTAAGAAGCCCTTTCAGTAAATAATTGATAACCTAAAATGATTTCAAATAACTCGCTTGCCATTTAAATCGTCACAAAGATACAACAAAAAATATGTTTTACAACATATTCTCAATAGATTTTTTCACAAAGATATAGAGATTGTTGATAAGTAGTCGCTTATCAACCTGGGAAAACCATTGTAAACTTACTTCCATTTTCATCTGACCTTACCACTATCTTCCCTTTGTGTCGTAACATAATTTGTCGACAAATGCTCAATCCGATGCCAGAACCGGAAGGCTTTGTGGAATAAAAAGGGATAAAAATCTTCTCTATAGCTTCGGGTGAAATACCTTGTCCGTTATCGGAAACCGAAATGTGGATTTCGTCGCCTACCTTTACGGCTTCTATGTCGATTTTAGATTTAGATTGTGTAACGCAAGCTTCATGGGCATTTTTTAGCAAATTGAGCAACAATTGATCCGTCATACCCTTGTCGGCCTTTAGAATAAGTTGATCGGGATAAACAGAATACGTAAACTCAATGCCACCAGGAGCTATTAATTGCTGCATGGATTTCAGCATGGATTGCACGTGAATGGGCTGAACGGTGGGTTGAGGCAGCCGCGTGAGTTTGCGGTAATTTTCAACAAACGAAAGCAATCCTTTGCTGCGCCGGTGGATGGTTTCCATCGCATGCTTCATGACGTGATACTCTTCGGAACCGTCTTCGTTGGGCGTTTCGCGTTCGCTGAGCGTTTCGGAAAGAGAAATAATTGGCGTGATGCTGTTCATGATTTCGTGTGTAAGCACACTGATAAGTTTTTGCCACGCTTGCGACTCGGCTTCGTCCATCATAGCATCATGCGTGCGAGAGCGAAAAATATCGAGTGCTTCGTTCATTTCTTGCGAAAGTTGATGAAACTCGTCGTTTGAAGTATTGCTAACAAAATGCGTGGAAAAGTCGGAATGACGAATACCCGCAATCAATTGCTCCATGCGGCTAATCAGTTTTTTTCGGTCGAAATACATGGAAACCGCAACCGCCACAATTCCAACCAATATCAAAGCTGACGAGAAGTAAAACCCTCTCAGGTAAATCCATGCACCAATGAGCGATAATAGCATAATGGCTATTATTTTCAGGAAAAAGATATATTTAGTTTGAAGTTTCATGCTTACTTATATTTTTCAATTTTCCGATATAAGGCAAATCTAGTAATACCCAACAGTTCTGCTGCTTGACTCATGTTCCCGTCGGCCTGTTCAAGCGCTTTTTCGATGGTGGATTGTTCCAATTCTTCCAGATTCAGGTTTTCGGATTTCGATTTTCTGGCAGATGCCGGTTTCAATATAAAATCATCGGCGGAAAGCGTGTATCCCGATGCCAAAATCACGGCGCGCTCCATGGCGTGTTGCAATTCGCGCACGTTGCCGGGCCAATTATATGAATTTAATTTTCGTAAAGCGGATGTGGAAATGCTTCGGATGTCTTTCTTATATTTCTTGGCGAAGCGATGCAGAAAATGACCTGCAAGCAGTTCAATATCTTTTCCGCGTTCGCGAAGCGGTGGAATGTGCAACTCGATGGTGTTGATGCGGTACAGTAAATCTTGCCGAAACTCGCTACGATCCACCATCGCGTGAATATCGGCATTGGTAGCGCAAAGCAAACGTACGTTTATATGGATGGGCGAAGTGCCGCCAAGGCGCATAATTTGTTGTTTTTCAATAGCCGTTAGCAGTTTCATTTGCGTGGCGAGCGTGAGGTTCCCGATTTCGTCCAGAAACAACGTGCCACCCGATGCAATTTCAAACCGACCTTGTTTTTCTTTTTTGGCATCGGTAAATGCTCCTTTTTCGTATCCGAAGAGTTCGCTTTCGAACAACGTTTCGGGAATTGCACCTAAATCAATGTGTACAAACGGTTTGTCGGCACGTGGCGAGCAGCAATAAAGCAGGTTGGCAACCAAATCTTTTCCTGTTCCGTTTTCGCCCAAGATCAGGATGTTGGCATCGGTATTTTTCAGTTTGTCGATGGTGTCAAATAACGATTGCATCACTTCGCTTTCTCCGATGATTTCAGGAAACGAAAGGTTGCTCTCAAGAGCCGCCACTTGTTTTTTCAGTTGCGAAACTTCTGTACGTTTGCGGCGTAATTCCACAGCTGAAGCCACCGTTGCCAGTAATTTATCCTTTGCCCACGGCTTGGGAATAAAGTCGGTAGCTCCGGCTTTTATGGCTTGCACCGCTTTTTCGGTATCGGAATAAGCCGTTACGAAAATCACCACAGCATCGGGGTCTGTTTCTTTTATTTTTTCGAGCCAAAAGAATCCTTCTTGTCCGCTATCCGCATCTTTTGTGAAGTTCATATCGAGCAGAATCACATCGGGTGCGAACGTATCCATAAAATGCACGATACGTTCGGGTTGCGTTGTAACTTTCACCTTTTCCACGTGCGGCTGCAGCAGCAGATTGAGGGCGAAGAGGATGTCTTCGTTGTCGTCAACGATGAGTATTTTTCCTTGTTTGGTTGTCATGGTTGTTGAATTAAAAAACTTATCAAACAT